>DAOLDO010000036.1:0-15867 GCA_035327325.1 Chloroflexaceae bacterium
CCCCCCAGCCGACCCTCGCGCGGCTGCCAAGCGTCCCCCCGATCCGTCCCACGAGCCCACCTGCGCCCACCCAGGCGCCCCCCCCGGCCCCAGAGCTCCCCGCCCCTCCCGCGCCCACCGCGCCGCCCACGGCGACGCCCGGCGTGATCGAGACCGAGGACGGCCCCGTCACGCCAAGCATGGCGCGCCTGCGTCTCGCCGCCGAGCCGTACGCTACGCTCGGCGACCCGAACGCGCCGATCACTGTGGTCGAGTTCGCCGACTTCGGCTGTGAGTTCTGTCGCCGCCATCACCTGCTCACCTTCGGCGCGCTGCGGGCCGAGTACATAGACACCGGCAAGGTCTACTACGTCTACAAGGACCTGCCGGTGACCAGCCGCCAGGGCGCACTCGCCGCGCAGGCGGCCGAGTGCGGCGGGGCGCAGGGCCGCTACTGGGAGCTGCACGACGCGCTCTTCGCCGAGCCGGGGGCGTGGTACGGCGGCGAGGCGGGGGCCCTGGGACGGATCAGGGCGGCTGCCGAAGAGGCCGGGCTCGACGCGACAGCCCTTGAGGCCTGCATCGCACGGGGCGAGCAGCTGGCGAACGTCGCCCGGAACTTCGCGGAGGCCCAGACCCTGCATATCTACGGCACGCCGGCCTTCTTGATCAATGCCAGACTCCTGGCGGGCGCCCAGCCGATTGAGGTCTGGCGCGAGGTGCTTGACGGCGAGCTTGCCGCGCTCGAGGGGCGCTAACGCACGCCCATCGCTCCGTACCGGATGCCGTCCTCGAAGACCGGACTACTGTGAGCCCAGCGTATGCAGCATCCCCATCGGTTCCATCCCGTGCTCCTGGCCGGCCTCGCCGTTGTCGGCCTCGCGATCGTCGGCGCGTGGCTTGGGAGACTCCATTGGCTCGGCGACCTCCTGGCCCTTGTGGTCGACTACTCCCTGGCGGTCGCCCTGCTCCTGCTGCTTGCCTTCGGATGGAGGCGGGCCTGGCGCTGGGGCGGTATCGCCGCGTTGATGGTGGGTCTGGCCGGCGCCCAGATCGCCAGCTACCCGCGCGTCGAACCTGAAGCCCCTCCCGCCACCGAACGCACTGTGCGCCTGCTCGTCTACAACCTGTATCACCTCAACCCCGATCTGGACGCGGTCGTGGCGACGGTGCGGCGGTACGACCCGGACATCGTCTTCCTGATGGAGTACTCCGACGCCGTACAGGGGCAGATTGAGGGAGCGTTCGCCGACTACCCGCACCGGCTGATCCGGCCGAGCCGCTTCACGATGGGGCTGGCGCTCTTCAGCCGCCTGCCGATCGAGGCGGCCGAGGTACACCGGGCAGAGGAGACGCGCATCCCCGTCTTCGAGGCGCGCCTGCTGGCGGGCGACAAGTCCTTCACGTTCGTGGGCGGCCACCCCTGGCCGCCGCGGCTCCAGTGGGGTGCGCTGCACCGCGGCCAGATGGGGGCGATCACCCGGGTGGCCGCGGCCGCCGAGCCGCCGTTGCTGGTCGCCGGGGACTTCAATGCGGCGCCCTGGTCGCACACGGTGCGCGAGCTCGCGGAGCGCAGTGAGGTGCGCCTGGTGCGGCGTCAGCTGGATCTGACCAAGACCTTTTACCCGTTCCCCGGCTTCGGCCTGCCGCTCGACCACGTCCTCGTCTCCGACACGTGGCAGGTGCTGGCGATGGAGTACGGCCCGCCCGGCGGCTCAGATCACGCGCCGCTGATCGTCGATCTACGCCTGGCCTGAGCACCGAAATCCGGCGATACTACCCATGTCCCCACTGATGCAAGCGGCTATCGCGAGGAGACCCCGTGGGGATTATCGCGCGAGCGCGTCCTCCGGTAGGATGGTGAAACCGGTGCCACAGCTACGCACTGTGGCACCCGGCATCTGGCGCGTGCTAGAATGGCGATAGGTACTGCGCACGCTTCGCCCTGGCCAGTGGAAGGGGGTGCTGATGACGTCAGCGGACCAGGCGACTCTGGATCAGGTCCTCGCACTGGCGCGGAAGCTCCCACCCGCGACGCGCGCCGAGTTCGTCGCGCTGATTGTGCGTGAGCTGGTGGACTCGCCCAGCGCTCCACCGCAGCGGCTGACGCCCGATCAGGCTCGCGCCGCCGTGGCCGACATTCGGGCGTCCGTCGCGTACGCACCTTGACCCAGGCCGAGGCGTTGGCTGAGCTCCGTGCCGCACGTTCTTAAGGTTAGGCGCTTCAAGAGGGCATGATGCGACCCCTTCGCTATGCGATCAACGTCACCCTGGACGGGTGCGTCGATCATCGGGCAGGTTCGGCGGACGAAGCGCTGCATCGCTACTGGGCTGAGCAGCTCGCGCAGGCTGATGCCCTCCTCTTCGGACGGGTCACCTATGAAATGATGGAGGCAGCGTGGCGCTTGCCCGCGACGGGCGTACGGCCTGACGGGATGGCCGAGTGGATGGAGCCCTTCGCCCGGACGATCGACGCGGCGAAGAAGTATGTTGTGTCGAGCACCCTGGACAAGGTTGATTGGAATGCCGAGCTCGTCCGCGGTGATGTGGAGCAGACCGTTCGACAGCTCAAGCAGGAGTCAGGCAAGGGGCTGTTTGTGGGAGGCGTGACGCTGCCGCTCGCGTTGGCGGAGCTCGGACTGATCGACGAGTACGAGTTCGTGGTGCAGCCCAGGGTTGCGGGCCACGGACCGACCCTCTTCGCGGGGCTGTCGAAGCATCTCGACCTGCGGCTCGTGAGCCGGCTGGAGTTTGGCTCGGGAGCGGTCGCGATGCGGTACGAGCCGATAAGGTAGGTCCACTGCCTCGTGGCGACGAAGCGAAGAACCGTTCAGTGTGCGCCGGCGGTACGACCGCTTCCCGCCGGAGCGCGCGCCAATGGTGCAAGCTTCTACGAGCGCTCGCGGCAGCAGATACGCAAATTCTTGTGGTGAGGAGAAACAGCGATGCGCCTGAATGATGGCCTGGTCGTCCTGCCGTTGTCGGTCGGGCGGAACGGCCAGACGGCCGTCTTCAACCTCAGCCTGATCGCCGACACAGCCCGGGGCCCAACCCTCGTAGACACCGGAGTTTCCGGCCAAGCCTCGGCGATCACCGCCCTGCTGGCCGATCTGGGGATGGAGCTGCGCGACCTGCGCCGGATCATCCTTACTCACCAGGACCACGACCACATCGGCTCGCTGGCCGAGCTGGCTCGGCTGAGTGGGGCCGAAATCCTGGTCGGGGCAGACGAGGCGGACGCCATTGACGGCACGATGCTGCCGCGCTTCGCTCTGCCCGAGACGTTGGCGCAGCGCCCCGAACTGCGCGAGATCGCCGCCCAGTACCGGCCGACCCCGGTTGATGTGCGGCTCGCCGACGGGCAGCGCCTCGACCTCGCCGGCGGCGTCCGGGTCATCTTCACCCCCGGTCACACGCCGGGGCATATCGCGCTCTTCCTGGAGCGTTCGCGCACCCTGATCGCCGGCGACGCCCTGCGCGCCGACAACGGCCAGCTCCTCGGCCCGAACCCGGTCTTCACCCCCGACGCGGCACGGGCGGCCGAGTCAGTACGCAAGCTGTCTACCCTTGATGTCGCGGCGATCGTCTGCTACCACGGCGGGGTGGTGGACCAGGACGTCAACAGCCAGCTGCGTCGGGTCGCTGAAGAGCTTAGTGCAGCATCGTAGCCCGCGAGTGATCGCCCTGGCCGACGGGTGGAGCGAGGCCAACCTTCTATTGGCTAGCCAACGCGATGGAGCGTGCTGATGTACCACCCGACCACCCGCGTCCTGATCATCCTTGAGCTGCTACAGGCCCACCCGCGGCTGAGCGGCGCCAAGCTCGCCGAGCGGCTGGTCGTCGAGGGCGAGCGGGCCGTCACCGACATTATCGTCAGCGATGGAGTGGTCACCGCGCGAGCGATCACCTTTACGACGGTTCGCGACGGCCGCATCGCCAGCCATGTCGAGTACTGGCCCGACCCGTTCGAGGCGCCCGCCTGGCGCGCGGCCTGGGTTGAATATGTCTCCGAGCAGCCTGGTGCTTCGCCAACGGTTTAACGCTAGTGCGATTATATGCCATTCGCCAGGAAGAGCGACACTATCACCCCCGAGGCGCTCCTTGCGTGCGCTATGCCCGACAGGAAGGTCAGCCAAGGGTTGCGATTCAGCAGCGTTCGGTTGACGATTAGAAGAGCTTGCGCAGCTTCTTCTTGACGAAGCTCACCACATCCTTGAGCCCGAGCTTTGCTGCTACATCTGAACTACTCGCACTACTGCTGTGTTCGCTCTCTGGCGCTGTGGAGGGCGGCGGTAGTTTGAACAGCGATTCTTTCTGTGGCGCCCGAGAAGGAGACTGTGTCGGCGG
The DNA here is from genome assembly GCA_035327325.1 of Chloroflexaceae bacterium. Lineage (GTDB taxonomy): Bacteria > Chloroflexota > Chloroflexia > Chloroflexales > Chloroflexaceae > CAIWXH01. The sequence goes on from DAOLDO010000036.1 coordinate 4,327, forward strand.
CGGGAGCTTGAACAGCGATTCCTTTTGTGGTGCTGTCGGAGGAGGCTGTGTTACTGGCGTGTCTGGTGGCGGTGGCGTCACCAGAACGCGCCGCTCGGCAACTGGTTGAGGCTGAGGAGCGGGCGCCGGCTCGGTCGCGCTTGCCGAGGAGTGTGTAGCGGCACCGTCACCTTGGATCGTGCTGGCGGCTCTCGAGCTACCTGCTGGTGCACCGGGCTTGACCGCTGATACAGTCTGTTTTTGTCGTGAGCGAGGAGCCGGCGCTGTTGAAGTTTCCACTACCTTGTCTCGCGCGCGACTCGGTATCGGGCCTTGTTCACCCGCCGGCGGCGCTGACTTCGCCCGCGGCTTTCGTGCTGGGGCTGGTGCCGCTCTCTGTACCGGTGCCGGTACGACGCCTCGCGCTGCCCGCTGAAACGAGATAGTGTGCCGCTCGATTGGGACGACAACGGTGACCCGCGCCGCGTTCAACAAGGTCGAGCTGTAGGTTACCTGCCGGCGCCCCGCCAGTTCCTTCAACTGGGTTTCCCGTTCCTCGGCGATCGATCGAATGTAGACCTCGGCATTCTCAACATTCCGCTTCCAGATCGGGATGACCCTACGATCCTCCTCACGGGCAGATCGCTGGAGGCGTTGCAGGATCGCCCGATCGTGCTCAAGCTTTTCCTGGCCCGAGCGGAGGCGCATGTCGCAGTAGCGGTTGATGCGCTGCTCCTCGGCCTGGAGCATGGGCTCATACTCGGCTTTGCGCTGCGCACGGCGATCTCTGAGCAGGCTATGAAGCACGGCTTCAGCCTGCATATGGGCCCGCTCAACTCGTTCTGCCCAGTCGGCACTCTCAGTGTCATTCATCCCCGACGTCGGTTGCTCCCAGTCCCTGCTTTCCAGCAACAGGTTCGTAACATCTGGGCGGTAGGCCCCCTTATCGTCGATGGCAATAACAACGATCGATGGGGTTGTATGCACCGACTGCTCTTCAACGACAAAGTTGAACTGGAAACCCGTGAAGGCATCATGCGCGTCGCTCCGAATGGTGCGCTGCGCCACGGCACCGCGAGCAAATGTTTCGGACGCGCCGTAGGCGATCAGTGCGTCGAAGAGCGGGTGGCCGAACGAGCCGTACTCAAATCCCTGGCTTTCCATCGCCTGCTGGTAGTCGAAGGTGATGTCGAAATACCGCTGGCGCACCTCCGGCAAAATACCCCCACTGGCTTTGCCGAGTTTGACCGAGAGCGATCCATCATCTTGAGGCTCGACCTGGGCGCCAACCTGCTTGAGCATGAGCCGGCTCCAGGTCTGCATGGCCTGGAGGAGTCGCCGCTGCTCATCCTGGTCAAAGACAACCCGGCGTGGCCATGTGGTTCGCAACGTCGCCACGCTCGTGGACGCGCCGCGCTCGAGCACCTTCACGATTACGCCCCTCGATCTCACCCAGGCCCGCAAGCTGCTCGACGCTGTGGCCGGCCATCGCCTGGAGGCGCTCTACCGGGTGGCGCTCTCGCTGGGCATGCGCCGCGGCGAGGTCTGTGGCCTGCGCTGGAAGGACGTGAACTTCATCGCGGCCACGGTGAGCGTCAAGGGCTCGCTCCAGCGCTTCAGTGGCAAGCTCCAGTGGACAACGCCCAAGACCGCGGCGAGCGTGCGCACGCTCGCCCTGCCGCCGGTGCTGCTCGACGCGCTCAAGCGCCACCAGGCCCGCCAGGCGCAGGAGCGGGCCGACGCCGAGGCCTGGGTGGACAGCGGCTACGTCTTCGTCTCGACCCGCGGCACCTCCCTGGAGCCTCACAACGTCGTCCGTCACTTCAAGAGCGTGCTGCGCAGGGCGGGCCTGCCCGAGACGGTGCGCTTCCACGACCTGCGCCACTCCTGCGCGACCCTGCTGATCGCCCAGGGCGTCCACCTCAGCGTGATCAAGGACATCCTCGGCCACACCCAGATCAGCACCACCGCCAACGTCTACGGCCACGTCCTGCCCGACATCCAGCGCGACGCGGCCAGCAGGCTTGATGGCCTGCTCAGGCCCCAGCCGGCGGAGGGTGAGTCTACCAGTGAGTCTATCTCCCCGGAGGAGGGCAGCGAGGATACGGGCGAGGATGAAACCGAGGATGGAATGGAGGAGGACGAGGGGGGCGACGCAGGCGACGGGGGCGCGGAAGCGGCGGACGGCAGTGGATAGCGGTGGACGCCTGTGGACTTTTGAACTTTGGCTACAAACTTGGCTACATGAACGACCAAACGCGAGATCCGTGGATCTCGCGTTTGGCTTTCTAATGCCCTAAACTATGGCGCCCCCGAGCCGACTCGAACGGCTGACACGCGGTTTAGGAAACCGCTGCTCTATCCTCTGAGCTACGGGGGCTCGCCGGGACGAGTGTACCACAGTGTGGCGCGGCACGCAACGCGCGCCGCGCCCGGGTGTGAAGTAGCGTCCTGCACGCTGTGGTCACTGGTCGCCGCCGGGGGGCGACCAGTGCGGTCGCCCGCCGCGCCGCAGTGCAGGCGGCAGGTGCTGCGACCCGCGGGCCTGGTTTCATCGTGGGGCGCGGCACCCGCCTCGACGCCGGTGGGACGCACGGCACTATCCCCAGCCAGGGAGTCCGCTGCCCGCGAAGCGGCACCTCTAGGCGGCTCGCCCTACCGCCCCCGCCCTATCGCCGCGCCGCTCGCAGCCGCAGGCCCGCGCCGGCCGCCAGCAGCGCCAGGGCGAGGAGAGCGCTCGCGGTCGCCTGGCCCGGTCCCCCGCCCGTGCTCGGCAAGGTCGCCGGCGGCGCGCCCGTGTCCGTCTCCCCGCCGCCCGCCTCCCCGGCCCCCTCGAAGCTCAGGGCGCCCTGGCCCCCTCCGAAGCCCAGCTCGAGCCGTCCGCCGTCCAGGCTGTAGGTTGACCCCTCGTCGAGGGCGCCCGTGTAGGCGAACGCGAGGTCCATCACCGCCTGCTCACACGCGATCAGCGTGCTCGGCCCCAGCGTGATCTCCAGCTGCCCCCCCGCGCCCGCCGTATACGTGCCGCCGAAGCGATTGCAGCCATCCGAGCCGCTCACCCGCCCGTCGGCCCCAAACTGCAGCGTGATGCCCGCGTCAGTGGTGTCGGTCACATCCCCCGGCGCCCGCTGCAGCGAGGCCAGCGTCCACTCCCTGTCCAGGGCCTCGGCGGGCAGGCCCTCCCCCTGGGCCGCCGCCATCGGCGCGCCCGCGTGCCCCAGCGCGGCCAGGGTCAGCGCCAGCGCCAGCATCAGCCACGTCCGCATACTGTTCTCCTGTCGAGCGATCGGGAACGTGAATCCAGAGACGGCGTTGCCCCGCGAGGCGTCACATATCCCCGGCCCCGCCCTCACCCGCGCAGCCGCATAAGCGCCCGTCGGCCCGCCACGTCCAGGCTCGCCGCCAGGAAGGCCGGGATGTCCACCGTCGCCATCAGCGCCAGGTCCTCGCCCAGCGAGCTCTCCTCGTCCAGGAAGCGCAGCACCCGCTGGGGGCTGTTGCGGTCGAACAGCCCCTCGAAGAAGGCCCGCCCGCTCACGCGGCCCGCGTCGAGCACGTTCAGCAGCACGCTGTCCATCGCGGCATGCCTGCTGAAGCGCTCCTCGTCGTAGAACGGCTGCCCCGTCGCCGCCAGGCTCTCCACCACCCGGCGCGACTGGCGCTGGATGCGCTGGAAGGTGTACCCCGTCGAGGCTTTGGTCATCCCGCCGGCCGTGCCGATGTTCATGACGTGCGGGCTCGGCCGCCGCGCGAAGGGCGCGTCGGTCATGGGGATGACTCCGTACTCGACATGCTCGATGGCGTAGCTCGCCAGCCCCAGCCGCTCGCCGATGTACCCCCGCAGCCCCGCGTCGTACACCTCCTGCGGCAGCACCGTCGGCGAGAAGTAGGTGTCCTCCACCAGGGCCGTGTGGGCGTCGTAGGGCAGCACGTACACGAAGCGCACGTGGTCGCCCTGGGCGACGCGGAAGTCCATGAAGGTGGCCGCCTCCGCGTCGAACACGGGCTCGGCCGCGCGGATCACCCAGCCCTTGAAGTGCTGGAGCAGGGCGACGTACCCCCGCGGCGCCGGCGCCGGGCTCGGGATGCTGTTGAAGGCCCAGCAGCCCGTGTACGTCCGCCCCCCCACCCGCGCCGCCACCCCGCCGGGCCGCTCCTCCAGCGCTTCGACCCGCCCGTGCAGGCGCGTCACGCCAGGCTGGCCCGCCAGCCAGCCGTCCATCAAGCGGTAGAAGTCGCCGCCCTGGATCAGCTTGTAGGTGTAGGGCGCGATCGCCAGCCGCCGCGAGCCCCGCTCGCCGTGCAGCCACAGGTGCGCCCAGCGCCGCGCCACGATCTGCTCGAACGGCCCCGCCCCCTCCTCCCAGAAGCACCAGGTGCGGTCGTTGCGCCCCTTGCGCTCCTGGTCGATCAGCAGCGCCCGCCGCCCCTCGAGCAGCCCGGCCAGGCCGAGGTGGTAGACCAGGCTGAGGCCCGCCGCCCCGCCCCCCGCGATGATGTAGTCGTAGTGGCTCATGGTCCCATGATACCCTGGATCCGCCCCGCGCCCGCCGCTCACCGGTGGAGCATGGGCAGGTGAAGAGTCGTGCTCACGAAGCCTCCCGGCAGCGGACGGAACTGCGCGCCGCCCGCCGCGCCCTCGGTGGCGCCGCCGGGGCCCGCGCCGAGCACGCCGGCCAGGTGGGCCCGCAGCATGTCGGCCCAGAGCGTGTCGCCCGGGGGGGTGTTGAACCGCTCGTGCAGGTAGCCCTCGGTCAGGGCCGGCTGCCCGCCGAGCCGGTCGCCGCTGGGGAAGAAGATCCCCAGGCCGCGGGCTCGCGTGTAGTCCACGGGCGCCCCGCCGATGCTCTGCCCCGAGCGGGCCGTGAGGGCGATCACTGGCGTGGCCGCCGGGCTGTCGAGCAGGGCGGCCAGCTCCGCGGCCCGCTGCTGTACGTAGGCCGGCGCCTCCGCCGCCGCCTGCAGGCGGCCCGCCAGGTCGCGCAGGTCCACCAGGGCGTCCTCCTCCAGGGCGACGGCGCCGGCGCCCGCGGCCAGGCTGTCGAGGCGGCCGTTCCCCGAGCTGTCGTAGCTCTGGGCGGCGGCCCTGGCCGCGGCCAGGGCGGGCCTGGTCGTGGTCGCCTCGGAGGCGAGGGCCGCCCGCATGTTCTCCGCCAGGGTCTCGATGGCCCCCCAGAGGGCGCCGGCCCGCCCCAGGTCGTAGGCCGCCCAGACGTTGGCCCGCACGCCGCCCGCCGCCGCGACAGTGGCGGTGTATGCCGTCACCGCGCCGCGGGCCACGGCGGCCGGGTCGCCCCGGCTTGGCCCGGCCATGAGCGGCACGAGCTGGCGGTAGGGCCCCAGCTGCCAGACCTGGCCGGGCGAGGCGACCATGTAGCGGGCGTAGGGCGCCGTCGCCCGCAGCACCTCGGCGCTGCCCATGAGCGGCGCCTGGTAGATCACGAGGTCGAGCCTGGTCGCCCCGCCCAGGCCCGCCGCCTGGAAGGCCGTCTCGATCTGACCCAGGCCCATCGCCGGGGCGCCCGGGGTCGTCTCGTCGAGGGCCAGGGCGCCGCCCGCCTGGCCGGGGGCCACGATCAGCAGGGCCGTGCGGGCGGCGGGGTAGCGGCCCCGCCCGTAGGCGATGAAGCCGGCCAGGGTCAGCGGGTCGGCGCTGTTGGCCTCGGCCCGCAGGCGGCAGTCGGGGGCGCGCCCTGGCGGGTAGGCGCAGAGCTCGGCGCCGCCCGGGCCGTAGCGGTCCACGTAGCTGACCAGGTTGACCCGGGGGTGGGCCGCGGCGAGGGCGGGCAGGCTGGCCAGCTGGCCCGACGGGCGCCCCAGGGCGGGCGCTCGCCGCGCGTCGCCGATCGTGTTGTCCGCGGCCATGTAGATCAGCAGGGTCCAGTCGGCGCCGGGCGCGCCAGGGGCCGGGTCGCCGGTCTGCGGGGCCGGCGGGGGGGGCGCCTCGGGCGGTGGGGCGCCCAGGGGGGTGACCGCCCGCTCGCCGAAGCTGTAGCCGTACTGGACGTCGGGGTCGCCCCGCGGGTCGCCGGCGTAGACGACCACGTACCACCTGTAGCTGCGCCCGTAGGTGAAGCCGAAGCCGGGCGCGCCCGCGAAGCTGGCCGGGGCCAGGCTGAACCGGCGCTGCGCCTGGTCGCTCGGATCAACGATCGGCCCGCAGACCTGGAGCGGGAGCCGCGTTGCCGGGTCGGCCCGCGCCGGGTCGTACAGGCAGAGCTGGTGGCGCTCGCCCTGGCGCGGCGCGGCCCTGCCGCCCCAGCTCAGGGCGGCGGGGCTGGCGCTCGTGGCCACCACCTCGGCGTGTGAGGCCGGCCCCTGGAGGGGCACGTCGCCCACTTCCAGGTCGAGCCCCATCACCGAGGCGCCCGGGCTCAGCTGCGGCACCACCGGGCCGGCCCAGAAGCCGAGCAGGCCCTCGGCCCGCGGCGGCGCCGCCGGCCGGTTGAGGAACCAGACTCTGTAGGTCGCCCCCGCCGGCTGCACCGGCGCGGCGAGGAAGCTGTACGCGCCGTCGCGGCCCGTGCGCGTGCTGGCGACGATGCGGGCGCCCGCCGCGTCCGTCGCGACCAGGGCGACCAGGGCCTGCTCGACGGGCGCGCCGCCGCTCGTCACCCGGCCGCCGACGCCCGCGGCGGGCACGCAGGGGCTGGCCCGCAGCTCGTCGAGCCAGATCTGGCTGCCCGAGGTCGCCGCGCCGGTGAAGGAGAAGACCACGGCCGCCCGGCCCAGGTCGCGCAGCCGCTCGACCGCGGCGGCGTCGGCCACCTCCCAGACGGCCTCCTGCCAGCCGCCTGACGCGCCGGGCACGAGCCCGGCGCCGCCGAGGGCGAGGGGCGTGGCGATCAGGGGGCCGAGGGCGGTGCCGGCGGCGTTAGTCTCGAAGAGCTGCACCCGCAGTTCGTCGCCCTGGGCGCCGGGGCCGGGGGCGTAGTAGTAGCTCAGGGCGCCGAAGATCTCGGCCAGGGTGGCCGGGAGGTCGATCGCCTGGCCTGCGGCGTCTACGTCGGGGCCGCTGGAGGGGTCGCCGTCGCGGTCGGCCACGAAGGAGAGCGAGCGGGGGGGCGAGCCGGGCCTGAAACGGTCCTGGGCGAAGAGGCGCTCGCGGCGGTACTCGCGCCAGGGCTGCGTGGCGGGCGCGGCGCTTACCGAGGGGTCGAGCAGGGCCTGGGTGCAGCGCAGCTGCCCGCTCTGGGCGACTGATGCGCCGCCCTCCTCGTGGCCGGCGAGCAGCGCGGCGTGCGGCCCCGGAGGGGGCGCGCCGGGAATGAAGGGGGTCGGGGCGGGCTGGGCGGCGAGCCGGGCCGCGGGGAGCAGGGCGATGAGCAGGAGCAGGGCGAGGGGGCGTTTGAGCATCGTCGGCACTTGGTATAATACGCGTATGCGTTCTCGTGCTGGAGCAACCATATGGCGGAACTGTACAGGCTGACCGTGGGCGAGGCGAGCGCCGCCCTGGCGGCCGGCGAGCTCACCTCCGTCGCGCTGACCGAGGCCCTGCTGGCGCGCGTCGAGGCCGTCGAGCCGACGGTGCGGGCCTTCCTGACCCTGACGGGCGAATCGGCCCTCGCGGCGGCTCGCGCCGCCGACGCCGGGCGCCGGGCCGACAGCGGCCCGCTCCATGGCGTGCCCCTGGCGATCAAGGATGTGATCTGCACCGCCGGCGTGCGCACCACCTGCGGCTCGGCCATCCTCGAGACCTTCGTGCCCCCCTACAGCGCCACGGTGGTGGAGCGGCTCGAGGCCGCGGGCGCCGTCAGCCTCGGCAAGCTCAATTGCGACGAGTTCGCGATGGGCTCGAGCACCGAGAACAGCGCCTTCCACATCACCCGCAACCCGTGGGACGCCGAGCGGGTGCCAGGGGGCAGCAGCGGCGGCAGCGCGGCCGTGGTGGCGGCGGGCATGGCCCCGGCGAGCCTGGGCACCGACACGGGCGGCTCGATCCGCCAGCCGGCGGCCCTCTGCGGCGTGAGCGGCCTGAAGCCCACCTACGGGCGGGTCAGCCGCTACGGGCTGGTCGCCTACGGCTCCTCCCTCGACCAGATCGGGCCCCTCGCGTGGACGGCGGCCGACCTGGCGCTGATCCTCCGGGCGATCGCGGGCCACGACCCGCGTGACGGCACCAGCGCCGACGTGCCCGTCCCCGATTATACCGCCGCCCTGACCGGCGAGCTGCGCGGCCTGCGGGTGGGCGTGCCCCGCGAGTACTTCGTCGAGGGCATGGAGCCCGGCGTCGAGGCGGCCACCCGCGAGGCGATCCGCGCCCTGGCCGACCAGGGGGCCGAGGTGGTCGAGGTCTCGCTGCCCCATACGAAGTACGCCCTTCCAACCTACTACATCGTCGCGCCCGCCGAGGCCAGCGCCAACCTGGCCCGCTACGACGGGGTGCGCTACGGCCCCCGCGAGCAGGGCGCGAGCATGTGGGAGGAGATCGAGCTCACTCGCGGGCGTCGCTTCGGCGCCGAGGTGCGCCGCCGGATCATGCTCGGCACCTACGCCCTCTCGGCCGGCTACTACGACGCCTACTACCGGCGCGCGCAGCAGGTCCGCACGCTGATCAAACGAGACTTCGAGCTGGCCTTCACACAGGTGGACGTCCTGGCGGCGCCGACCTCGCCCACGGTGGCCTTCAAGGTGGGCCAGAAGCTCGACGACCCCCTGGCCATGTACCTCAGCGACGTCTGCACCCTGCCGATCAACCTGGCGGGCGTGCCGGGCCTGGTGGTGCCCTGCGGCTTCAGCGAGGGCCTGCCGGTGGGCCTCCAGCTGATCGGCCGCCCCTTCGATGAGGCCGCCCTTCTGCGGGCCGGCGACGCCTACCAGCGCGTCACCGACTGGCACACCCGCAGGCCCGACCAGGGCTGAGGCTCGCCGCGCTCGCCGGCCTCCCGGTCGCCCAGATGTGGTATACTATCCGGCAGTGTGTTCGATTTTGGGCCTGGGCCCGCAGATATTTCAGGAGCGCCAGACGTATGAGTATGAGAGGTCCGCGCATGGGCGGCCGCATGGGCGGCGGCCGGGGCCGGCGCCGCGAGTGCGAGTTCACCAAGCTTGGGATTCTGCCCGACTACAAGGATGTCAAGCGGCTGCAGAAGTACATCACGGCCCAGGGCAAGATCCTGCCCCGCCGGCGCACCGGCGTGACGGCCAAGATGCAGCGCCGCCTGAGCGTCGCGATCAAGCGGGCGCGCCACCTGGCCCTCCTGCCCGCCGCCCCGCAGCATAGCCGCGCCTGATTCGGAAGGTGTGAGGTGTGAGGTGTGAGGGATGACCGCTCGATGGCGGCCCTGCTCACACCTCACAGAGCGCGGCGAGCGACTCGCACCTCGCCTCCCCACCCCTATGCACGAGGCACCCTCGCACCCCGCTCGCGTCAACCCCGATGCCTGGGCCCGCGCCGTGCGCGGAGCCTGGCAGGCGGGGGGCCTGCGCGCCACCGAGCCGCGCCTGCGCGTGCTCGAGACGATGGCGCGCTACGCGGCGCCGTTCAGCGCCGAGCAGCTCTACACCGACTTGCTGGCCGCCGAGGGCGAGCGCCCCGGCCGGGCCACGGTCTACCGCACGATCGAGCAGCTCCACAGCGCCGGCTGGCTCGCCCGTATCCACCAGCAGGGCGCCGAGGCCGGCTACGCCCCCAGCTTCCCCGGGCACCTGCACCACCTCGTCTGCACCAGCTGCGGCGTGGTGATCGCCTTTGAGGGCTGCGCCCTCGACGAGCTCCTCGCCCGCCTCTCCGCGCAGACCAGCTTCACCATCGAGGGCCACCTGCTGCAGCTCTACGGGCGCTGCGCGGAGTGCCGCAAGCTGGGGTGACGCTCGCTCGCTGCGCTGGCCCGCGGGGTGATCCGTCCATGGCGACACCGTACGTCTTCACCTGGCGATCCGCAGGCGAGCCTCACCCCCGCGAGCGCAGCGAGCCTCACCCGGCGAGCGCAGTGAGCCTCACCCGCGAGGCGTCAGCCGAGCGTCACCCCCAGCTCCGCCAGCCGATCGCGCAGCAGGGCCTCGGCCTCGAGCAGGCGCGCCCGCTCGCGCAGGTAGTCGAGGTCGAGGCTCTGGCGCCTGACCACGCCGGCGGCGTCCTCCTGGTCGTGCTTGCCCTCGGCGGGGCCGCGGAGCAGGAGCAGCTTGTGAGCGACCACGTCCTCGGGCGCGGCCACGGACACCAGGGCGCCGAGCAGGGGCAGGCGCCTGACGCGGAGCTGCATGGGCTGGTCGAGCTGCAGGGGGTGGGCGCGGCCCGAGCGGCGCACGGTCAGGTCGTCGAAGAGCTTGATGCCGCGCCAGAGGATGCGCTGGCCGTCGAACTGCACGGCCTTGCCGCTGCCCTGGAGCAGCTGCACCACGGCGGGCAGGCGCCCCCTGGGCACCAGCAGGTCAACATCCTGGATGGGGCGGCGGTTGCCGTAGAGGTAGGCGGCGGCCCCCGCGACGACGCACCAGGGCATGCCGTCGCCGTCGAGCAGGCGCTGGACGACGGCGAGGTTTCCGGCGATCAGGGACATAGGGGGCTCCGCGGCGTGGATTGGGGCCGGCGAGCGCGCGGCCGCGACCGCCCCATCGTAGCAGGGCGCCATTACCGGCGGCGGAGCTGCCAGTCGTCCCTGGAGAGGGCCATCTCGTAGAACTCGACCTGGGTCTCGAAGCGGTTGCGGCGGAAGAAGGGGCGCAGATCGGCGAAGCGCGGGTCGTCGAGCAGGCGCAGGGCGGGGTCGCTGCCGGCGCCGCGCCACTCGCTCTCGACGTGGTCGAAGCCGAGCCGCTCGTAGCAGCGCACGGCGCGCCGGTTGAAGGCGGCCACGTCGAGCTTGAGCTCGCCGAAACCCATGGGCCCGAAGTAGTGGTCGAGGAAGAGGACCAGGGCCTCGGTGCCGAGGCCCTGGCTGACGTAGGGCTGGGCGAGGGAGATGCCGAGGCGCGCGCTGGTCCCCTCGGTGTCCACCTCGCGCAGCGAGATGCGGCCGATCAGGCGGCGCTGGCGGTCGTCCACGGCCCAGGCGTAGCGCTGCCCGCCCCACCCGCGGCCGGAGAGATCGTCGTACGAGAAGGAGCGCGGGATATTCCAGAGGGAGCTGAAGGGCTCGCTGTAGCGCGGCCAGAGCTCCTGGGCGAGGGTGTCGCCCCGCTGCCAGGGCCGCAGGGTCACCCGCTCACCGTGGATCACGCGCGCGCCGGCCTCCTGGTTCATCGCCTCCTCACTCCTTCGGCAGCAGGTAGTTGAGCGACATCCAGCCCTCGACACGGCGGCCGCCGACCTCGGCCCTGACCCGCAGCCAGGGGATGTTGCCCTCGACGCGGGGGCCCTCGAGCTTGACGACCGGGGCGCCGTTGGGGACGACGGCGATCACGTTGGTCGTGTCGGTCGCGTCGGGCTCGGACCTGAGGTTCAGGCCCTCCGCGATATTGACGATGTAGATCTCGTCGCCGGCGAAGTCGAGCAGGTCCTGCCACACGGCCGACAGCCCGGGCTGGCGGCAGGCCTGGGCGGTGACCCGGGCGATGATCTCGGGGTCCCGGGCGCCCAGCACCTGGCGCGCGTCGAAGCCCATCCAGACTCCTGCGGCG
>DAOLDO010000037.1:0-15798 GCA_035327325.1 Chloroflexaceae bacterium
GAGAAGGCCGATGCGGATACCGCTTTCGAGGAGCATATCTGCTCCATCCGCAACCTGCTTGACCGGCAGGAAGAGGTCGCAGGTGCGGGCGATCGGGGTGATGCGCGGGTCGACCACGATCACCTTCGCGCCGCGGTCGCGGGCCCGCCAGACATAGTCGGTGGTGATCGGCGCGCACTCGGCCACGTTGGCCCCGCTGATCCAGACCACCTCGGCGCCGACGATGTCGTCCCAGGGGTTGGCGGCGCGGTCGATGCCGAAGGCCTTCTTGTTGCCGGCCGCCGCGCTGACCATGCAGAGCCGGCCGTTATAGTCGATGTTCGCGGTGCGCAGGCACATGTGGGCGAACTTGCCCATGAGGTAGGTCTTCTCGGTGGTCAGGCTGGCCCCGCTGAGCAGGGCGAAGGCGTCGCGGCCGTAGGTCGCCTGGATGCGCTCGATCTCGTCGGCCACCCGGCGGATCGCCGCCTCGTAGGCGAGCGGGCTGAAGCCGGCCGCCGCCCCCGGGTCGCGCTGCAGGGCCTGCTTGAGCCGGTCGGGGTGGCTGCCCTGCAGGTAGCGCTTGACGCCCTTGGGGCAGAGCTTGCCGCGGTTGAATGGGAAGTCGTACCACGGCTCGAAGCCGACCACCTCGTTGCCGTACACCTTGAGCTGGATGCCGCACTGCTGGCCGCAGAAGCAGCAGTGGGTCTGGACCAGCCGGTCGGGCTCGACGCCCGTATCGAGCCGGGCGCCGCTGACGTAGGCGAGGTGCGGGCCGAACTGCTGCTCGACCTCGATCAGGTCGCGTGGGAGCTTGCTCATGGTGGCCCTCCCTATGGGTGAAAGTTGCGCGCGTCTTCGCGGCCGAGGGGGCCCTCGCCGAGACCCTGGTTGGCGTGCTGGGGCGTCGCGGGGCTGTAGCCCGGCGGTGTGGCGCGCTCGCCGCCGCGGTGCTGGCGCCACAGGGCGCCCTGGGCCAGGGCGAGCGAGGCGCGCCGGCAGGGCGGGCAGATCCACTGGTAGTGCTCAATCTGGCTGTTGGGCATCTCGTAGCGATAGCCGAGGGCGCGCTCAGTCTGGATCAGGTCCTCGACGTGGAGCTGCGAGCTGAAGGGCTGGCCGCAGCGGCGGCAGCGGGCCGGCTCGCCCTCCTCGCCGGCCTGCTTGTAGTACTTGACGCCGAGCTGCGCGGGGCGCTGGAAGATATGGAAGAACTTGCCGAAGGGGAGGTAGATAAAGGCGGCGATGACCGTGATCGCGTGCAGAATGGCGATGAAGTCGTAGGCGTAGCCACGCACCCAGGTGTAGCTCACGGTGAGCATCACCCCGGTCAGGGCGGTCGAGAAGAGGATGATCAGGGGGAGAAAATCCTCGGCGAACTGCTGCACGGCCGCGGCCCCCTCCTCGCGCATGCGCCGGCGGGTCGCCAGCATCACCCCGGCCATGATCAGGAGGGCCGACCAGACCAGGCCGTGGAAGAACAGGAAGGCGACGAGAGAGCCGACGCGGAAGGTGAAGCTGGGGAAGCCGAAGACGTAGGCCTGGTAGAGATTGAGGTCGTTGGGGTCGGCCTCGAAGTGTAGCCAGCCAAAGACCAGGGGGAAGGTGATCGCGATCCCCAGGATGCAGCCCCAGAAGATCAGCAGGTGGGTGAGGCCGCGGAGGCGGCCGCGCCGGAAGATGAAGCGGTGGAAGACGATGTTGTCGAGGATCAGGCCGGGCCAACTGAGCAGGTTGCGGCCGAGCTTGCGCGGGTTGAGAAACGTCTGCCAGCCACGCCGCCAGTAGATAAGCGTCGGCGGGCGCTGGAGCCACATGGCGTAGCGGTAGACGATGCCGAAGGTGGCGAAGAGGATGGAGACGGTGTAAGCGACCAGGGCCGCATCGAAGTGGGCCAGCCTGCGCGAGCCGATCACAATCAGTACGCCGAGCGCCAGCGTGAACAGCAACCCCCAGCCGACGGCCTTGCGTACCTCGGTGCGCATCATGTACCTCCCGTTTCCAGAGAGCCCGCAACAGTGCGGGAGCTATGCGCTGTGATCTCATGAAAGCGTAGACGCCCCGGCGGGTGCATGGGCTTTGTCGCATTATGGCGGGAAACAGTGCGCTCGGGGTTCCCACTCACGATACAGGAGGCGTCGCCGTATGTCAAGCCAATCTGTTAGGAATAGCCCCCGTGGAGGGCCAGGGCCGCGGCCTCCTCCTGCGCCTGGCGCGGCGCTGAAGCGTGCCGCGAACGCGAGCTCAACCAGACCACGAATCCGGGAAGGCGCTCCAGGCCCACGCGCAGCAGCGATGGTGCAGCCGGCGCATGGCCGCCTTTCAGAAGGCCGAGGAACCGATCCGTGGTGGCAGCGCCCGAGTCGCGCAACTGGGGCGCCGAAAGCGTCTGCAACGTCAAGGTTGGGGCGCTTTCTGTAGCGCCTTCTGTACCACCTCTGGGGCCGCGGGCGACCCCTTAGGCAGGCGTGAGTGTGGTTTCATACTGCCATCGTAAAGGAGGAACTTCATGAGCCTGCCCCGCAAACCGTTCGCCCATCTGATAGCTTTGCTGCTCGTCCTCTCGGCCGCGTTCGCTCCGGCACGCCTGAGTCGATCGGCGCTGGCGCAGCCGCCACCCGCCCACACCGTGTATCTGCCGCTTATTGGGGCGCCGCCGGCTACACCGGCTCCACCGCCCCCGGATGGCGGCGAACACGGGAGCTTCTGGCTGTCGTCCATCGGCGGCACCTCCATCCTGACGACCTACGGCGCGAGCGTCGCGGTCGATCGGGCCGGCGGCGTTCACGTCGCGTATGCGCTGCACAGCGGCATGGACAATGGCCGCAGGCCCGCCTACTACGCCTCCTGCGCAGCCTCCTGCGCCGATAGCGCCGGCTGGTCGTTGACCCGCCTGAGCGACGAGGTCCAGGATGTCCGGCTCGTGCTCGACCCATCGACAGGCCATCCGCGTCTGATGCTCTTTTCCGCCGCGCGCGCCGACGACACCTATGAATATCGCTACGCGGCGTGCAACGCGGGGTGCGCCGACAGCGCCAACTGGACGATCACACCACTGATTGCCGTCGCTGAGACTCCCACTCGGCGTAGCTCGCAGAACAATCGCTACTTCGCCCTCGACCCGCAGGGCGGCGCAGCCTTCATCTACACCGACTCCGCCGAGAGCCATAGCGGCACCTTCTATGCCCATTGCCGCGCCGGCTGTGCCGATGCCAGCAGCTGGTCGGAGCTCAAGCTGTTTGATCAGAGCCTCGGCAAACCCGCGCTGACCTTCGCGCCCGACGGGCAGCCCCGCTTCGCCGCGACCTACTATGTGCCAGACGACCCGCAGTACGGCGTGCCGCTGTGGAAGCTGCTCTACGGCGGCTGCTATCAGCGCTGCGATCAGCTGGACCAATCGGTCTGGGACGGCATCTTTCTCTTCCCGACCATCGGCGATGGGGCGTTCAGTCTGCGGATCGACCCGCAGGGCCGGCCGCGGATCGCCGTCTACCCAACCCAGGCCGACCGCGCACTGATGCAGCCGGGCCAGCTCTCCTTCTCCTGGTGCGATGACGGCGCCTGCCTGCGCGCTGAGAGCTGGCAGACGATGAGCCTGGGCCTGCCGTCGATGGTTGGCGATGGCGTCGATCTGCTCCTTGATGCGACCGGCCGTCCACGTATGGCCTACCAGATGGGCGATGATGGGCTGGGGTACGCCTGGTGCGACGGCAACTGCGGCACGGCAGCGAGCTGGCAGTCGCGCACCGCGGAGGCGACCGCGGCCGTCGCCGCGCGCTACCCGCCTGGCCTGCCGCAGCATCAGAATTGCCCGATCCTCACCTGGATGAATGGCGTGCGCCCATCGCTCGCCCTGGATCCGGCAGGCAACCCACGCCTGGCCTACGACACCGAGCTCTGGTGGGGCGGCACCAATCCGACCACTCACTGCGATATCGCCGTACCGGTGAGCCGGTTTACGATGTTCCCACAACCGTAGCCGCTCCGCTGGCTTCCGGGCCGGCGGGCGCCGTCGCGCGATGGCCGTACATCTGCGGCCATCGCGCGCTTGCCGCTCATGAGCGTACCGAGCACAACAGCGGCTCTTTCCAACCCTACTGCCCGCCGTCCCCGATCCAGTAGAAATGGCAACGATACAGAGTGCCGAGACCGCGAGCGCCGGATAGAGCAAGGGCTTGATCGAATTGGCGCGTCCCAGCCCACAGCGATCATCACCCTACACGATGCCGGCTGGCGTTCCGAAAGGATGTGGCCGGCCGCGCAAGCCGCGCCGGCCCCGCAACAGCAGTGACAACGACGGCCGCAAGCACGATCAACACGATCAGCAGGTTGTCCGTCACCCCGCCCGCCACGGCAAATGAGACGGGCAGGAATATGCCCGCCGTATTGCTGCTGGCGTGGAGGATCGTGACAAGCAGCAGGCTCCCACGCGTGCCAGTGTAGACCCACGTGTACAGGATCGCCAGTGCCATGTGCGCGACAAGGAACCAGACCAGCGACCGATCGCCGTTCATGCCCGCCCCTAGCAATTTGGGCAGGTGCCAGAGCGCCCAGATCACGCCGAGGATCAGGCTGGCGGTAAGCGCGTGATACTTCGTCAGCAGGCGCGGCAACACGTAGCCGCGCCAGCCTATCTCTTCGCCGTTGGTGAGGAGCTCGAACAGGAACCAGGGAATGACGAGCGCTGCCAGCAGCGCTTTGAGTGGCACGAGATCGCGGATCATGGGCTGGCTGGCATCAGCAGAAGTACCTGTCAGCCAGGCCGTCAGCGGAATCGAGGCGAAGAACAGGGCGGGCAAGAGCAGCAATGCGACGAAATACCACGTCGCGCCGACGCGCCACTGGAATAAGCGCATGAACAGGCGCGCCATCTCCACCTTGCCGAGGGTGAGCCGCGTCATCACCAGAGCGACGATGATAAACCACCAGCCAACGGTGAGCGCGACGACAAACGGCACCCTGAACGGCAAGACGCCCACACTGGACAGCTCGATCGTCCATGTGATGGCGAACATCAGGGCGAGGCCGGCGAACAGCGAGTGACGGCACAGGAAGGCTTTTATTCCCGCCGGCGTGCTGGCGATGTCGGCCGGCGTGGTCAATCTATCCTTCATATCGGGAAGCCTCCTCTGGCGCAGGATGGTGCCGACGCGGCTCGCATCGCGATCAGGCACCACCGCGCCGCTTTTCTGCTCGACGAAGCGCTGCATGTGAGGCAATGCGTACTCACGCAGATGTTCCTAACTGCCTATCAGCCCGAGGATGACTGCCAGGGTCATTACCAGACCAGGAATCCCCTCCACGCCATGCACGATTACCGCCATCCAGTTACTGCGGAAACGTCGCGCGGGCCAGCTGTACGCCAGGTTCGTCGCAATGACGGTGGGGAGCGCCCAGGGTTTGTGCAGGTGATAGAAACCGAATAGAACGGCGTTTGCCACCCAGTCATACTTCCCGAAGACCCCCTGCATTTTTGGCAGGAGTACGCCGTGCCAGAGAAATGCCTCACCCAGAACATAGTTGAAGAGATGGCTCACCAGCAGGACGCCCAGAAGCCACCATTGACCGTGAAACTCAGGCGTTACCAGCTGACTCATTTCATAGGGTGGCTTCAACGCGGGGAACAACCAGCCCATGGGGGCGTCCAGATAGCCCGCAAGCGTCAGACCAATCAGGGCGTTGTAGAGCAACGGCGGAATCAGCCACCAGTACAGCCGCGCATTCGGCTGGTCGGTTTTTGGGTCGCGTGGGGTTTGAAGCCATGTGCGCCGGCGGATGGCGCTCCAGCGCAGTGTGCCAAGTTCGCGGTACACAATCGCGAGAGCCACAATGAACTGCCACATCATGCCCGCGATGATCGATAACCAATACGTGACGCCGGGATGCAACGGAATGTAGGGGATGATAATGGGAGGAGTCACCCAGGCCAGCAGCGCCATCGGCAGAGAAACGAGGCCCCAAATGCCGAGGATCTGCCAGAGGGTGTATTGATCGGTTGTAGCGACGGGCACGCGTTGCGCGTTGTTTGTTGCGGTGAGCTCTTGCGTTGACATTCGGTCGCTCCTATTTGTTAATAGTGCCGCGAGATTCGCCTCGCGTGTGCAGGGCGACATACATCTCGCAGTGCTTTTTCATCAATATCGCCAGCCCAGCAGATTCCACTGGTTCATGAGCCAGACAAAGGCGACTGCGGCGACCGTCACGAGCGTGTAATACACACGGAACGCGACGCCCCAATCACGCCCCTTCCAGGCCAGCGCTGTGTAGACCAGACCGCCGGCCGTCAGCAGGGCGGAGAGGACGCCCACTCCCAGCACGACTTTGTAGGCGAACGGGACTCCGAAGACGATCTGCTCGCCCCACACGACATTGCCGAGGATGAACAGCAGGTTGAGCAAGCCAATGGCAACGCTCAGCCAGTATGCTACGCGCGCGCCGTGCGACGCGGGGTTCCGCGTGCGATGGCGCCGGATCCCGCGCAGCAGCGCCACTATGAGCAGGGTCAGCAAGCTCAGCAGGCTGATTCCCAGCACGGCCACAGTGAAGCCGGTTGCCTCGTACCACGGCACTCTTTCGAATGCCATCATCGGCGTATAGTCGGTGAAGAGGTAGACGATCCGCCCCTGGTCGTCTTCGCGGAAGGCCATGTGGAACGGCCCGTCCACCTGTCGGAAGAAGAGCGGTTGCGCTTCGACGACCCGCCAGGCGCCGTACGGTGACTCGAGCAGCAGCGTGCCGTCGCCGGGGTTGGTGACGTACACCGTTGGCGCTCCGAGTGCGAAACCCTTCTCGAGCGTGGTGTATGCGCGCATCGTCCATCGGTACGCGCCCGTGAACCGCTCAGCCCGCTCCGCGAAATCAGTGGGGGGCTGGATCGACTCAAGCGCGGGCGCGGGATAGTAGTGGTCGAAGAACGCCCGCTGGAACCCGAAATGTTGCCGGTTGAGTTCGCCCGCGCCCAGGCTGTTATAGGCCACGAACACTCCCAGGTTCTGGTCGGGCAGGAGCAAGAGCAGGGATTCCATCGGCTCTCCGCTGCCGCTGTGCCCAATCACGCGCTGCCCGTTGTCACTGAACTCAAAAAAGCCGTAGGCGTTGCCCAGCATGCGCGGGTCGGGCGCGTATAAGGTGCCGTGCATTTGCCGGACCGTCGCTTCCTTCAGGATGCGCACCTCGCTGGCTGAGTCGCCGTAGGAGCCGCCCTGCAAGTGCATGATCATGAAGCGCGCCATGTCGGTGGCGGTGGCGCGCATGACACCGGCCGGAAACAGGTCTTCGGGGCCGAACAGCGACGGAAATAGCTGATAGGTCCTTTGATCGTACATGTAGCCTGCGGACTCACGCGCGCGCAGCTCCGGTGGCGCGGGCCACAGGGCGGTTGTGCTTTCCATACCCAACGGCGCGAGGATGTGCTCCTGCACATACTGGCTATAGGGCTGCCCCGATACCCGCGCTACGATGTGCCCCGCCAGTGCCGCGCCATAATTCGAATAGGCCGCGGCTTCGCCGGGGGGACGAACCCGGGCCGGGAGGTGGGCAGCCAGCCATGCGCGCGGGGGCGCCACATCCTCCTCCTTCAGGGCCACCATCTCGGCGTGCAGGTCTTCAAACCCCGCCGTATGGCTCATCAGATGCCTGAGGGTGATCGGCTGCGGGTAGGTGTCCGGGATGCGAAAGTCAAGGTAGATGTTGACGTCGGCGTCGAGGTTCAGCCTGCCCTGCTCGACGAGTTGCATCACCGCCGTCCACGTGAACAGCTTGGTGAGTGAACCGAGTTTGAAGAGCGTCTGCGCGGGGTCGACCGGGATATGGTGCTCCAGGTCGGCGTAGCCGTAGCCCTTGGTGAAGAGCAGTTTGCCATCTTTGACGACAGCGACGACCGCTCCGGCGATGTGGTGCGCTTGCATGTCGTTCGCAAACAGATCATCCAGGAACGTCTCGAGCTCGGCGCGGTCGGTTGGGCCCGCCGACGGCGCAGGCTCCCGCTCACCCGATCCGGCGCCGCGGCCCTGGGCCAGGGCCGGCCCGTCCGGCGCCAGCAGGATCGCCAGCATGAGCATCGTCGCCACGCACAAGCGCAGAGGTTCGTTCACATATGCTGGACCCATAGGAGGCTCCTCGCTGCCGTCACGTCACATCCATACAAGAGATCAAGAACCGTCCGTCTTCCAGCCCGTAGAGCCGGCGAAACTCCGCCAGGGTGGCGCTAGCAGTCAGGGGCTTGACCATCAACGCCCCCCGACGCTGGGGCGCGAGCGAAAGGCCAGTTTGCGCGAGAGCTGCGGCGTGCTCAGCCTGATCCAGTCGCGCGTAGAAGTAGTGCGTGCCGGTGGCCCGGGCGAGGGCCGCCGTCGCCGCGGGCGCCGCGCTCGCATCGACTAGCAGCAGGCCCAACAGCTGGAGCAACGACCCCGCCGCCGTTGCCGCCGCATAGCCGATGGGCTTGTCGCCCCGCCACAGCAGCCACACGTCCTGTGCGTCCAGCGAGCGGCGCGCGTGGAGCATTGCGAAGAAGGGGGTGTGACGGCGCGCAAAGCCCAGCGCGCCGGCGGCGATCCGCTCGAAGAGCCGGTCGGCGAGATCCAGGCGGGCGACGCCGGCCGGCTCGGCGCGCACGTCGGCCTGGCTTGAGAGCGAGGCGCTGCGGCCTAGCACCATCGTCGGCGCATATAGGTCGCGGTAACCATGTTTGCGATAGAGCCCGTGGCCCACCCGATCGCGATCCGCCCCCAGCGTGGAGAAGCGTAGGCCGGCCGCGGCCATGCGCTCGTGCGCAGCGGCCAGCAGGTGCACGGCGAGGCCTTGGCGCCGATAGGCCGGGTGGGTGGCAACAGCCCACACGCCGCCCACCTCGGCGGCGCCCGCCGTCGAGACCACCGGCAACCGAACGATGCCCACCTGTCCGACCACCGCGGCTCCCTCCAGCGCATAGAGGGCAAAGCAGGGCAAAGGCCGGGGGTCCATGCTCCGGATGAGTGCGACCAATTCCGGCGTCAGCGCAAACCCCAGACAGAGCAGGTTCAGCTGCAGCACCTGGAGTGGGTCCACATCATCGTACGCGGCGATGAGTGTCATGACGCAACGCCTCACCACATCCAATAGCGCGCGGTAGCCATGGTGACCAGGGAGACGATCAGGAGCCCGACATCCCATTGTTCGAGCCGGTGCAGCTCGACACGGAGGCGCTGCAGCTCCGCACTCTGCTCGGCCGTGGGCGGGCCGCCGGCCGCCTCAATGGCCGCCCCGATCGCCCCCATACGCTGTGCGCGCGGTCGGATGCCGAAGAAGCCAACCCCGAAGGCTGCGATCGCGGCGACGGAGCCGATGGTGAAGCCCATCCCTGGCCCCGACAGCATCCAGGCGGCCCTCAGGCCACCGGAAACCAGCCAGAGCAGCCCCAAGCCCGCCACAATCGTAAGCATGCTGCTCACGTTCATGAAGAGTGGGTAACGGTGCTTGTTCATCAGATCCTGTGTGAAGCGGGGGCCGGCAGGCCCCAACCCTTGCGCGGTGGGCGCGAAGAAGAAGAGGTAGGCGATTGCGGCGCCCGCCCACAACGCCCCGCCGGCAATGTGCAACAGCCGCAGTGTAATCAGGACGAATCCCATCGTCGACCTCCTCCTGGTGCGACCTCGAACGAAGCAGTCGCTCGGCCTGCTCACCGCATCCGCCATGGGATGATGCAGCTATTCAACCGCAGAATTCCGTCCTCGTGGGGTCGCAGAGTCACCCTGACAGCGACCCAATATGTGATACTATGCAGGTGTCGCAGGCAACGGTTCAATGGAGACGTGTTGCCATGCAAGAAGACGAGCCACCATCGTTTTTCGGCGAGTGGCTGAAGCGCCGCCGCCGGAGCCTTGACCTGACGCAGGCCGAGCTGGCGCAGCGCGCCGGCTGCACGAGCTTTGCTCTGCGTAAGATCGAGGCTGGCGAGCGGCGGCCCTCCAAGCAGCTGGCCGGCCTGCTGGCCGCCGCCTTGCAGGTGCCGCCCGAACAGGCGGACCTGTTCGTCCGGGTGGCCCGCGGTGAGCTCGGATGCGATCGTCTGCCGTTGCTGCGGCAGCACGGCCAGGCAGGCGCCGCCCCGCCGATGGCTCCCCCCGCCCACCATTGGCCGCTGCGCTCGGCGCCCCTGGTAGGCCGCGAGCACGAGCTCGCCGCCCTTGGGCGGTTGCTGCACGATCCCCTCTGCCGGCTCCTCACCCTGATAGGGCCCGGGGGCGTCGGCAAGACGCGCCTGGCAAGCGAGATCGCGGCACAGGCGGAGGAGCGCTTTGCCAACGGAGCCTGGTTTGTGCCCCTGGCCTCGGTGGCGACGCCCGCCGCCGTGGTTCCAGCTATCGCCGAGGTCATGGGGTTGCTTCTGCGGGGGCACGTCGACCCGCGCCGGCAGCTGCTCGACGCTCTGGCCGACACGTCGGCGCTCATCGTGTTGGACAACGTGGAGCACCTGCCGGATGCCGTTGAGCTGTTTGCCGAGATCCTGACGCACGCTCCGGCGGTCCGGCTGCTAGCCACCTCGCGCGCCCGGCTGAACCTGCAGAGCGAATACGTCTTTGTCACCCAGGGTCTACCGGTCCCTCCCCCCGAGCAGCTGCACCAGGCGCTGGACTATGACGCCGTCCGCCTCTTTGCGCAGAGCGCACAACGGGCCGGGGCGCATGCCGATCTACAGGGCGAAGAGCTCGCAGCGGCCGTCCAGATCTGCCGATTGGTGGAGGGGATGCCGCTTGGCATCGAGCTTGCCGCAGCCTGGACACCGCTGCTGAGCTGTCAGGAGATCGCCGCCGAGATCCAGCGCAGCCTGGACTTCCTCACGACGTCGCTGCGGGACCTGCCGGAGCGCCAGCGCAGCCTACGCGCCGTCTTCGATCACTCCTGGCGACTGCTCGCCACAGAGGAGCAGACCGTGCTGGGCCGGCTGTCGATATTCCGAGGGGGCTTCGCGCGCGACGCCGCCACAGCGGTGGCCGGGGCCAACCTGGAGTCCCTCCTGGCGCTGACCTCGAAATCGCTTATCCGCCGCAAAGAGCGGGGGCGCTACGACCTGCACGAGGTGGTGCGGCAGTACGCCTTCTCGCACCTGGCGCAGACGCCAGCGTGTGCGACGACATGCGCTTGTCATAGCCGGTTTTACCTCGCCTTGCTCGATGGCTGCGAGCCGGTCCTGCGCAGCAGCGCTCAGCGTCAGACCTTGCGCGGCCTGGTCGACGAGATCGACAACCTTCGCGCCGCCTGGGATTGGGCCGTGGCCCACCGCACGGTCGATGCCCTTGCACCTGCGGCGCGCGCCCTCGGTTGCCTGTTCGAGCTCTCCGGCTGGCTGGAGGAGGGCGTCACGCTGCTACAGGCGGCCATCCAGGCGACCGACGATGGCGACGAGACCCTGGTCGCACGCAGGCTGAAAGGCGAGGCGCTGGCTCAGCAAGCGCTTCTCTTGATGCGGCAGGGTCGTTTTATGCCGTCGCTACAGCGCGCGGACACGAGCCTGGCCCTGCTCCGTCCGTTGGCCGACCCCGACCCTATGGTGAGGCCACTGCTCTTTCGCAGCATCATCCTGCACATGGTCGGCGACCTGGATGGATCGCAGGCGGCAGGCGAGGAAGCGCTCGTCTGCGCGCAGCTGGCCGGCGACTGCTGGGGGGAAGCGTATGCCGACTTTCTCCTCGGCCATGTGAAGCATCTGCGCGGCGATCATCAGGAGGGCTACGAGCGCCTGCACCGTGGGCTGCGCCGGTGGCGCACGCTTGGTGATCCACATGCAATCGCCCTGGGGCTAAACTTCTCTAGCCCCGCCGCCATCCACCTGGGGCGTTACGCGGAAGCCGAGGAGGCCTTGCGCGAGAGTCTGCGCATCGGCCAGGAGCTGGGCGATCGTTGGAGCATTGGCACGTCGTTACGCTTTCTAGGGGTGGCGGCGCTGGCCCAGGGTGACGTGGCCAGGGCGCAGAGTCTGCTGCTCCAGAGCCTCGCGGTGCACCGGGGCGTCGTCATCGGCTGGGACATCGCCAGCTCGCTGCTCTACCTGGGTGAGACGGAACTGGCGCTGGGAGATGGAGCGAGTGCGCGCGGGCATTTTGGCGAAGCTCTAGCCATGGCGGAGGAGGCGCACGCGCTGCCGCTGATCGAGGCGGCGCGCTCAAGGCTGGCCGAGCTGCCCTCGGACATCCGTGACGAGCGAGCGATTTCGGCCAGGCGAAACACCGATTGAGCGGTTCGGGGCTATGCGGATGCGAGCTGCAACGGCCACCTACGCCGCCAGCTCGGCGGAGGCCGAAGGCTTACGCACCAGAATGCGTACCTCCTTGCCCTTTGCCAACAGGTCGCGGGCGATGCGACCGCCTAATGTGCCTGTAGCGCCTGCGATGAGGATCATCGTCAACCCGAGTTCCCCGTGATCAGCCGGAACAGCGCATGAGCGTACACCGCAGGCCGATCCTGGTGGATCATATGCCCCACGCCTGCGAAGACGGTGTGCTCACACTGCGCTAGCTGCTCGACGACCCGCGCCACATCCCCGGCGTCCAGGGCGCCGCCGGCCCCGGCTTCGCCAGCCAGCAGCCGCACCGGGCAGCGCACCCGGGCGAGCAGATTGTCCGGCTCGTGGGGACCGAGCAGGCGGCCGGCCACCAGCGGCTCCAGGGTGGCGGGGTCCAGCTGGTGCAGCTGCAGCGCCCGTTCGCGTACTGCCTGCTCGCCGGCAAGCTCCAGCAGGGTCTGGCCCGCGGCGGTGATCGGCATGTGAGCGACCAACTCGATCATGGCCTCCAGCGCGCCGCCCTCCGCGTGATGGCGGGGGAGAGCATCGCTCAAGTACATGAAGTACTGATAGAACCCCGTCTCGCCCAGGCGCGGCTGCGTGGTCATGTAGAGCGGCGGGTCTTCGAGGAGGATGCCGCGGACGTGATCCGGCGCGTGCGCCGCCAGCCACACTGCGATCAGCCCGCCCAGGGAGTGCCCGGCGACAAACGCCGGCTCGCCGGCCAGTTGCTCCACAAAAGCTCGCACGTCCTGTCCGTAGTCGGGCAGCTGATAGGCGCTGGGGGCGCGACCGGATCGGCCATGGCCGCGCAGATCGAGCGCGTAGACGTGGGCGTGCCGCTCCAGGTCCACCATGAACGGCACAAAGGCCGTATGGGAGCCGGTGCTACCGTGGAGCAGCACCAGCGCCGGCCCCGGCCCTGGCGCTTCAGCGTAGTGGATGGTCACGCCATCAGGTTCGGTGGTGCGATACGCGATCATGCAGGGGGCTCCTTGGCGCGCGGAGGAGGAGCGCGGTGTAGAGGGCGGGCGCAGGCGTCACGAGGGATCCCCGCGCTGTTGGCTTGGTGTGTCACTGGGACTGCCCGTGGCCCCACATCTCCGCATGCACAAACAGCTCAAGGAAACCGCCCGGGTTAGGCCGAAAGGCGGTCGCGATCGTTGCCTGTCCCTGGCCGCGCAGGCCGGCGTAGATCCCTGTTGCCGACAGGGTCGCCCAGTTTCCTTCGGCTGTGATGGTTGAGCACAGAGGGGGCAGCGGCGGCGACGGCTCCAGCGGCGGACCCTCGTCGACGCGGACAACCTGGATGCGAACGGTGATAGTGTCCTCGGGTGTCGGGCCGGTCAACACGGACGTGGTGTGGATCGTCGTCCAGCAGTTGTCGAACCCGCCGACGACGTAGGTTTCATGGATATCACCGGAGCCCGTGAGCAGCCCTTCAGAGGACCAGCTGCCCGAACCCTTGTCGGTGGGGATGGGGGAGTAGGTCACGTCGAAGGTGAAGCTAAGAGCCTGCGGTGGCGCGGCGCCGGCAGGGCGAAGCTGCTCAGAAGCAGGATCACCACCAGGCTCAGGCCGAGACGAGGCAACGTGGACGTGCGTCCGGCGATGGAGTTGAGCATCGTCTGACCTCCTTGTGATCGAACCGACGAGCAACACAGGGGCGAGCGCCCGGCGCAGCGTCCTCAGTGCCCATTCGATGTTACCGGCAGCCCGGCATCCTTCCACGCCTGCACGCCGCCCTCCAGCGCCTGCACGTTGTGGAAGCCCATCTCGTGGAGCAGCCCACCGCTGATCACCCCGAGTGGCCCGAGGATGCAGGTTGTGACGATCGGGCGCGCACAGTCGGCCAGGAGCGGCGACTGCCACTCCTGCGGCAGGGTGTGGTCGGCCTGGTAGGTCAGCGCGCCGTAGGAGATATTCACCGCGCCGGGGATGGTGCCGGTCTGCGCGATGTCGGCGGCGTCGCGCACATCGATCACCAGCAGGTCGGGCTCGCCGGTGAGGCGGCGCTCAAGCTCCGCCGGCGTGATGCTCGGCACCGCCTGGGCTGCCCGCTCAGCCATGCCGGTGAAGGTCAGCGGCGCGCCGTTGGCGGCGGCGTAGGCCGCGCCGACCGGGGCGCGGGTGACGGCAGACGCCCCGGGGAGGTAGTCGAAGCCCTTGAGGCTCACCGCGGTCCAGAGCGGTAGCGTCGTCAGCGACGAGCCGAGCGGCCCGTGGAGGTAGGCCTGGTAGGCCGCCTCGTCGGCGAATAGGTAGATGCCGCCGGCCTCGCCACGGTCGCGGTCGACGATCCAGATCTTCCAGAGCAGCCCCGGCACGCTCGCGAACTCCTGCGCGTCCTCGGGGCGGCAGTGCTGTTCGAACTCCTCAGCTGTAACCAGCAGCCGCCCGTTCACCTGAAGTAACTTCTGCGCCATTATGCACCTCCGCTTCCTCAATCCGGTAGCGCACGCGCCGAGCGACGACGCTTGACACCGCCGTACAACCATAGCAAATTCGATCTTGCGTTTTCTGCCATTTCTTGCGAAAATGCTAGTTACCCGCATAAACTGAACCTGTCGCGGCTGCGAGGATCCGGATGAGCATTGCTCGTACCGCCCTAAGCGCCTTTCCGCATCTTGGCGACCTCCTGCGCTTCCTGCGTCGCCGTGCCCAACTCTCACTGCGCGATCTGGCCATCGCTGTCGGCTACAGCGAGTCGCACCTGAGCCGGATCGAGGCTGGGACGCGGCCACTTGACCGTGCCACCCTGCTCGCGCACTTCGTCCCTGCCCTCGGGCTTCAAGATGAGCCGGAGACCGTCGCACATCTGCTCGTGCTCTGTTCGGAGCGCGCCACGCCGGTGGGCCTTGACGTCGGTTCGGCCGCTGGGGAGCACGCCACGCCCACACACGACGAGGCGAATATGGGAGGGCGCTTGCCCGCGTCCCTCACCCCGCTGATAGGCCGTGACGACGAGCTTGCCGCGATCTGCGACCTGCTGCGCGATCGGCGGATCCGTCTGCTCACCCTCACGGGGCCGGTCGGGGTTGGCAAGAGCCGCCTGGCGCTGGCGGCGGGCCGCCGCCTCCACAGTTCATACCAACACGGCGCCCATCTGGTCGCGCTGGCGGCACTCCAAGATCCCAAGCTGGTTCCGACGGCAATGGCGCGCGCCCTGGGCGTACACGAGTCACGCACCTATCGACCGACGCAGTCCGTCATCGAGTACTTGACCACCCGCGAAGCACTGCTGATCATCGACAACGTCGAGCATCTGCTGCCGGCAACCACGTTCTTGTCTGCCATCCTGACAGCATGCCCACAGGTGCAACTGGTGGTTACGAGCCGCGCCCGCCTGCACCTGTATGGTGAGCACGAGCTAGCTATCACGCCCCTGGCGCTCCCGGATCCGACCAATCTCTCCGCAGCCGCTGATGCGCCGGCGGTGCGCCTCTTCTGTGAGTGCGCCAGGGCGGCGCACGCTCCCTTTCACCTGACCCCGTCGCTGACACCGATCGTGGCGCAGATCTGCCGGCAGCTTGACGGCCTGCCGCTGGCGATCG
>DAOLDO010000038.1:0-15701 GCA_035327325.1 Chloroflexaceae bacterium
GGAGCAGGCGCGCCGGGCGGGCCTGGCCCTGCTGCTGCTGACCGGCGCGGGGACGCTCTTCTCGATCTACCTGACCTTCCTCGAGCCGTTCGTGATCGGGGCGTCCTGCATGTGGTGCCTGAGCTCGGCCGCGCTGATGACGGCCCTGCTCTGGCTCGCGGCGCCGCCGCCGCAGGCCCCGCTGCGCCGCGGCCGGCCGCGCCACAGCCCGGCGCACTGAGCATGGGGTGGGCGGCGCCTCGACGGCAAGCTGCTCTGCCCGGCGCGGCCCGGCGCGCCGATCCACCCGGGCGAGCCCCGGCCATGCGGCCGGGGCTCGTCGCGCCGAGGCGCCTGGCGGCGCAGGGTGCGGCGTAGGCTGCTGCGCACGGCCCTCCCGCGGGCCGGATCTGCCCGGCCGTCAACAGTCGGGCTCACGCTGCCAGGGCCGCTGCGCGGCCTCGTGCAGCCCGCGTCTTCCAGGCGCCGGGCGGGCGATCCGTGCAGAGCCCTACGGCGCGCAGATGTGCTACCATTGGTCTATGCCCACCAGTATGAACCAGCCCATCCAGCGCCGGCTGACGGCGGCGGACGTGGGGGCCGCGGCGGAGGTGCTGGCGCGCGCCTTCGTACATGACCCGCTGTGGTGCTACCTGTTCCCCGAACCCGGACAGCGCGCCGCCCTTGTGCTGCAAGCCTTCCGCGCGTTCGCCCCGAGCCTGATCGCCGACGCCGTGGCGCTTGGCGTTGGCGCCCCGCTGGAGGGCGTGGCCGTCTGGAGCCCGCCGGACAAAGCGCCGCCGCAGCCGGGCGCGCTGCTGAGCCCCGGCCTGCTGACGCTAGCGTTCGGCCCGTTCCTCGCCGCGCTCCCGCGGGCCGCGCCGATCTTCAGCCGCTTCGAGGCCCTGCAGCGCCGCCACGCGCCGGAGCCGCACTACTACCTGAGCATTGTCGGCGTGGTGCCCGGGGCCCAGGGCCGTGGCCTGGCCTCAGCCCTGATCAGGCCGGTGCTGGCCCAGGCGGACGCGCGGGGGCTGACGGCCTACACCGAGACGATGACACCCGAGAATGTGCCGCTCTACCAGCACTACGGCTTCGTGGTGCGCGAGGAGGCGCCGGTCGCGGCGGGCGAGCTGCGCATCTGGGCGCTGCAGCGCCCCAGGCTCGCGGACAGCGTCGCCGGGCGGCCGTAGGGGCGCCGGCGCCGGGGCGGCCACGCCGGGGTGCCCGGGCTCTGTGCAACATCGGAACAGGAGACGCAATAACCGTTGCCGTCTACAGGGCTACTGCCTTGTCACCGGAACCCGAGGTGGTCGCTCCTCGCTTAGTCGGCGGAGTCAAGCGGTCTCCGGGCCTCTGTCCATGCGTCAGTCGCTTCGACATCCTGGCCGCCGGCCTGATGCGCTCCAGATCTTGTCAGGCTGTTGACGATCCACAGCGCCTCTGTCGTCGCGGCGTCGAGCGTGAGGCTTCGTCCCGCCGCCCAATCCGCCGCGTGCTCGCGAGCGGCGAGACGGGCAGACGCGGCGGCGATCTGTTCCCGATCGTCATATCGGTACTCCGCTCGCTCCGGTCGCTCCCCCGCTCCGAGCGCCTCCGCCGCGCCCCAGAGCCGCGCCGCCTCCGTTCGGCTGCCCTTCTGCTCCATGAGGCGCGCAAGCGATACGAGGCAGGCGGCGATGCCGAAGGCGTTTTCCTGCCCCTGGTAGATCGTCAGGCCCTCGGCGAGCAGCGCTGCGGCTTGCGCCTGGTTGCCGCGCCCCAGCGCAAGGTCAGCAAGGCCACGTAACGCACGAGCGATGCCCCTTGCCCAGGGGATCGCGCGGAACTTCGCCAGGCTCGCAGCAAAGAGCTGTTCCGCCTGCTCCATCCTGCCCTGCGCCTCGGCGGCCAGGCCCAGGAACACCTCGGCCCAGGCCTGGTCGTGCTCGTGCGGCAAGCCCTCGACTTCACGAGCCAGCAGCCGCTCCGCGCCAGCGGGGTCGCCTTTCCAGAGCATTGTGGCAGCGAGGGCGTGCAGGCTGAAGGCGATCAAGATTGTCTCATTGGTCCGCCATCCCAGCTCGAGGCTCTCGCGGAAGTGTGCTTCGGCCTCGTCGAGCTTCCACTGTGACAGGGCGAGGTCGCCCAGGCGTAAGCGCGCAAAGCCCCCGGTGCGCAGGTCGCCGAGCTCGTCGGCAAGGGCGTGTGCCTCGCCGATCAGCTGCTCCGCAATGTTCCGGTCGCCTCGCTCCAGCGCCAGCATCCCGAGGTCGCTGCTCATGGCGGCGACCAGGTGCGTATCGCCCTGCGCCCTTGCGCTGGCCAGACTCTCCGTCAGGAGCTGCTCTCTGCGAGCCTGATTGATCTCGATGCGGGCCATCTCCCACAGGACAACAGCTGACCAGTGCTGGTCGCGCGCGTCACGCGAGAGGGCGAGGCTTTGCGCCAGATCTTCCGCCGCCGCGGCGAGCTCGCCTCGTGTGTAGCCGACAAACGCGCGCTCGGTCAGGGCGCGGGCTATCAGCCGCTCGTCCTCCAGGCGCTGGGCCAACGCCAGGCACGCCTCAACTGCCGGCACTGAACGGGCTATATCCCTCACATTGTTCGCCATGTAGGCGGCGGCGGCCAGCGCCCACCCTCGCGCCGCACTCGGCTCCTCCCCCGCGGGGAGCGCCAGCAGCGCGTCGAGCAAGGCTCGGCCTTCGTGCCGGTGGCCTCGCAGCTCCCAGAACCACCAGACCGCTTTCGCCAGGCGGAGGCCTCGCTGGGCGTCGCCTGGCGCCCGGCACCACTCCAGCGCCGCCCGCAGGTTGTCCTGGTCAGCCTCCAGGCGATCCATCCAGGCGCGCGCATCGGGGCCGTGTAGCTCGGGCTCAGCCTGCTCGCCGAGGGCGACAACGTACTGCGCGTGGCGGCGCCGCAGCTCCTCCTGCTCGCCCAGCGCGGCCAGCCGCTCCAGCGCATACTCGCGCAGCGTCTCGAGCA
The DNA here is from genome assembly GCA_035327325.1 of Chloroflexaceae bacterium. Classification (GTDB taxonomy): domain Bacteria; phylum Chloroflexota; class Chloroflexia; order Chloroflexales; family Chloroflexaceae; genus CAIWXH01. Next base: position 2,947 of record DAOLDO010000038.1, read on the forward strand.
TGGTGAAGCGTGGCTCACCTGCGGACTCAACCGCAGGCTTGATCAGGCTCTGCTCGACCAGGCCCTCAAACATGCCCAGGATCCCCTCAGCCGTTAGCTGCTCGTCGCTCGCCACCGCCTCGGCGGCCGCCAGAGTCCAGCCGCCGACGAAGACCCCCAGCCGGGCGAAGAGCGTCTGCTCGGCGGGGCCGAGGAGCTGGTAGCTCCAGGCGATGGTCGCGCGCAGCGTCTGCTGGCGGGCCGGCAGGTCGCGAGGGCCGCCGGTCAGGGCCTCCAACCGCCTGCCCAGCCTGGTCAGGAGCGCCGCGGGGGAGAGGGTGCGCGCCCGCGCCGCGGCCAGCTCGATCGCCAGGGGCAGACCGTCGAGCTGAGCGCAGATCGCCGCCACCTCCGGGGCGTTGTCGTTGGTCACCGCGAAGCTCGGCCGTGCCGCGCAGGCCCGCTCGATAAACAGCTGAACGGCGTCATACTGGCGTAGCCACGCCGGAGTCGCCGGTACGAGCTGCGACACGGGGGCGCTCAAGGGCGCGACCGCGTACTCCTGCTCGGCCTGAAGGTGCAGCACGGCGCGGCTGGTGACCAGCAGCTTCAGCTCTGCCACAGCTGCCAGCAGGGCCGCCAGCTCGGGCGCGGCGTCCAGCACCTGCTCGAAGTTGTCGAGGAGGAGCAGCATCTGCCTGCCCTTCAGGTAGGCTGCCAGCTGGAGACGGGCGCTCACCTCGCCCCCCTGTTGCAGCCCGAGGGTGCGGACGATGGTGGGCAGGACCAGCTGTGGGTCGCCGACGGGCGCCAGGTTGACAAACCAGACGCCGTCGGCGAAGTCGTCGAGCAGCTCGGCGGCGACCTGCAGCGCGAGCCGGGTCTTGCCGGTGCCGCCGGGGCCGGTCAGGGTGACCAGGCGGCTCTGCGGGCGGCGTAGCAGCGCCCCGATCTCCCCGCACTCCTGCCGGCGGCCAATCAGCATCTCGCCCTTGAACGCCGAGATCGTCCACTTCAGCTGGAAATGGGCCGTGCTGCTTACGGTGATCGGACTGGTGCTCGCCGGGCTGCGCAATCGCTGGATGTGGCTCCTGCTGGCCTGGGCGGTCGCCCACACCGCCGAGCACACCTACCTCTTCATCAACTACATCCAGAGCGGTGGGATCCAGGGGCTCCCCGGGTTCTTTGGGGCGGGGGGCTGGCTGGCCGGGCAGGTAGGCCTGAGCGCCCCGATCACCTTGCTCTGCCAGATCGCACCGGGTCTGGCGCAGGCGCCGCGGCTCGACGTTCACTTCTGGTGGAACATCGGCGAGATCGTGCTGCTTGTCCTCGCGGCAGGCACTGTCGTGCGTCGTACCACTTGAGGATGCGGCTTGTGATGGCCCCCGCTCGACGACGCCTCTATCCATCGTCGCCAGCCCTACAACCTCTTGACCTCCGGTAGTCGCCTGCGTTTCTGTCCCGATGTTGCCTACAGCCCTGCCCCTACTCCGCCGCGCGGGCGATGTTGACGATCTCACCCGGGGCGAAGAGGCGGGCCAGCCCGGCCAGGGCCTCCTCGCGCGCGACGGGGCCGAGGTCGGGCCGGAACAGCACGTCGGCGGCGTAGGCCGCGGTGTCGGACACCGCCCATGCGTAGCGGTAGTAGGCCAGGGCCCCCTGGTCGAGCTGCGCGGGCCCGTAGCCCTGGAGGCAGAGGGCCTGCTCGCGGGGCCCCACGAGCTGGCGGCTGATGCCGCCGACGACGAACATCAGGTCGCGCTCCTTCGGGGCGAGCACGGTCTCGTCCCAGTCCACGATCCAGATCCGCTCGTCGCCGTCGCGCAGCACGTTGCCGGTGTGGATGTCGGCGTGGCAGAGCACGAGGGGCGGGCGGCGGTGGGCCAGCTCGCGCCCCAGGGCCTCGGCGCGGGCGAGCAGGTGCATGATCTCGGCGCGGCGCTCGCGCCAGAGGGCGGCGAGGGCGCGGGCGCTCGGCTCGGCGGAGGCCGCCCGCAGCGCGGCGTCGGCCCGGCGCACCACATCGGCGCCGGGCGGGACGAAGCTCTCGCGGCGCATCAGGGCGGCGAGCTCGGGCGGCACCGGGGCGGCGTGGATCTGGCGCAGGGCCTCGCCGTAGGCGATCCACTGGCGGTGGGTCAGGCCGGCGGCCATGCCGCTCTCGGCCGCCACGAAGGGGTAGAGGGTGAGCGCGTAGGGGCCGGCCGCTGCCCAGAGGGCGCCGGCGAGGGTCGGGATGGGGGCGACGATCCCGGGCACGCCAAGGCTGTGGAGCAGGCGCGGCACGCGCAGGGCGGGCTCGTTGAGCGGGCCGGCGCGGAGCTTGAGGAAGCGCGGCGGGCCGGCGGCGGGCTGCGCCTTGTAGACCCAGGAGGACGAGTCATGCCCGAGGGGGAGGAAGCTGAGCTTGGTCTCGAGCCCGTAGGCGGCGCGCACGGCGGCAGCCAGGGACTCGGGGGCGATCAGGGCGGGGGGCTCGCGCATCTGGGGGCCTCTCGGGTCGGCGGGCCGGGAGGGCGAGCATTGGCGCCGTGGGCAAGGGCGCCACGTCCGTACGCTCCGCGGGCGCCCTCAGCCGTCGGCCGACACGACGGGGTCGTCGGCGCGGGGCGCGACGGGCAGTCCGGCGTCGAGCCATGCCTGCCAGCCGCCGACCAGGGCGCGCGCGTTGGCCCAGCCGGCCCGCTGCAGCTCGTGCGCCACACGGGCGCTGGTCTCCTCGCGCGCTCAGGTGCAGTAGGCGACGACCCAGGCGTCGGGCGGCACGCCGTGGCGCTTCAGGGTGGCCACGGCCTGGTCGGGCGGCACGCGCAGGGCGCCCGCGGCCATGGCCTCGCTCGCGCGGTAGCTGCGCTCGGTGCGCACGTCAATCAGCACCGTCGGCTCGCCGCGCGACTCGCGCAGGCGCAGCTGCTCGATGGTGAGGCGGTCGGGCAGGGTGGGCGGCGCGAGCATGATCGGGTCGGCCTGGCGCGGCTGGTCCGCGGGTGCGGGGGCGGCCGCGGGCGGCGGGCGCCGCCTGCGCGCGATCAGGGGCGACCCGCCCTGGACGGCGACGGAGACGAGGACCGCCAGGCTGGCGACGGCCACCACCTGCTCGCCCGCGGGCAGCCCGGCGAAGACGGCCAGGAGGGCCAGGAGCAGCGAGCCGAGGCCGCGCGGGCCGAACCAGCCCAGGGTCAGCCGCTCGCGCATAGAAAGACCGAAGGGTCGCAGGGCCACGGCGAAGATCGGCAGGCGCAGCAACAGCACCACGGCGACGAAGAGCAGGGTGGCCGGGCCGACGATGCCCAGCCCGCTCCAAATTGGGGCGGTGCCGAGCAGCACATAGGTGAAGAGCAGGGCCATCTCGGCCGTGACCTGCCCGTACTCGAGGAAACAGTCGCACAGCTCGACGTCGAGCGAAGAGACCACCAGCCCCGCGGCGAAGGCGGCCAGGAAACCGCTGCCGCCCACGGCCTCGGCGGCGGCGAAGGCGGCCAGGGCTACCCCGATCACGTAGAGGGCCTCGTACTCGCGGCGCACCCCGAAGCGCTCGCGCACCGAGACCAGCAGGCGCACGGCGGCCACGCCGACCACGACGCCGGCGACGGGGCCGAGCACGAACAGGCTCAGCAGCAGGCCCGCCAGCTCGCCCCCCGGCGGTACACCGCCGGCGGCCCCGAAGGCCAGGGCGATCACGACGATCGGCAGGAGCATCACATCGTTCAGCCCGCTCTCGAGGCGCAGGGCGAGGCGCAGCCGCTCGGGCAGCGCGCTGCCCTGGAGCATCCCGCGCAGCACGACCGGGTCGGTCGAGGCCACGGCGGCGCCGAGGATGATCGCCGCGACGGGCGGCAGGCCGAGCAAGGCCCAGGCGATGGCCGCGAGTCCGAAGGCGGCCAGCAGCGTGCCGGGCCCCAGCAGCAGGGCGGCCAGGGCCTTGTTGCGCCGCACCTCCTGCAGGTCGAGGGTCATCGCGTCGGTGAAGAGCACCAGGGTCAGGCTGAGGGTGGCGACCACGCGCAGCAGCGGGTCGTCCAGGGCCACCTCCACCAGGCCGAGGCCGGCGGGGCCGAGCAGCAGGCCGAAGAGCAGGAAGATGGCGAGGGCGGGCAGGCCGGTGCGCTCGGTCGGCCCGGCCAGGAGCGCGCCGCCGACGATCACGGCCCCGGTCAGGCCGAACATGGCGATCAGGGTCTGGGTGTCAAAGGCCAGCGGGTCCATACTGTCTTCTGCCCGTCCAGGAGGTTGTCTGTGTCACCGCGAAGGCCACGAAGTGCACGAAGTCACACGAGCGGCCGAGTTGTTGCCCGTTCTGCCGTGCTGCACATGTGGCTCTTGTGAGCTGAGCGGCACAGACGTACACGAACCCTTCGCGATCTTCGTGCGCTTCGTGGTGATTGAACCGGCCTCGTTGTTCGCCAGGGCCGCAGCGCGCGGTCACGGCGCCTCGCCGGCGGGGGCGCTGGCGGCGCCGCCGGGGCTGCCGGGGCTCAGGGCGCTGGCGAGGTGCACGCCGGCCTCCGCGGCGAGGGCCTCGAGGGCCGGCATGGTCTCGGGCGTGGCGAGCACGAGCAGGTGGTCGTCGGCCTGCAGCACGGTGCCCCCGCTCGGGATGATCGGCACCCCGTCGCGCTCGATCTGCACCACCAGGACGCCGCGCGGCAGGCCGAGCTCGAGCAGGCTGCGGCCGACCAGCGGCGAGCCCGCGGGTATGACCGCGTCCATGATCCGGCTGCTCAGGCGCACGTCGGGCACGTAGGTCTGCACGGTGGGGGCGCGTCGCCGCTCGGCGTTCACGCCCAGGCGCCGCGCCACCCAGTTGACCGACATGCCCTGGAGCAGCACCGAGATCAGCACGACGAAGAAGATCACGTTGAAGATCGTGTCGGCCCCGGGCACGCCGGCCAGCAGCGGGAAGGTGGCGAGCACGATCGGCACGGCGCCGCGCAGCCCGGCCCACGAGACCATCAGCAGCTCGGGCAGCGAGCGCCGGGTCCAGAATATGCAGATGATAACGCTGAGGGGCCGCGCGACGAAGACCAGGAACAGGGCCACCAGGAGCCCGGGGGCCGCCACCGGCAGCAGCTGCGAGGGGAAGACCAGCAGGCCCAGGGTCAGGAACATCGCGATCTGCATCAGCCAGGCCACGCCGTCGTGGAAGCGCAGGATGCTCCCCTTATGGACCAGGTTGCGGTTGCCGACGATGATCCCGGCCAGGTAGACCGCGAGGAACCCGTTGCCGCCAATCAGGGTCACGACCGCGTAGGTGAGCAGGGTCAGCGACAGGGTGAAGACGACGTAGAGCCCCTCCTGCTGGAGGCGCACCCGGTTCACGGCGAGCACGATCAGCTGCCCGAAGAGCCAGCCGCCGCCCGCGCCGAGGGACATCTGGAGCACGAAGCTGGGCACGAGGTCGAGCAGCGACGAGCCGGGGGTGGTGATCAGCCCGATCAGGCCCAGGGTGAGGAACACGGCGCTCGGGTCGTTCGAGCCCGACTCCAGCTCGATCAGGGGCTCGAGGTTGTGCTTGAGGTTGACCCCGCGCTCGCGCATCACCGAGAAGACGGCCGCGGCATCGGTGGACGAGACCACGGCGCCGAGCAGCATGCCGGTCTGCCAGTCGAGCCCGAGCACCAGCATGGCGAAGCCGCCGAGCAGCACTGCGCTGAGCGGCACCCCGAGGTTGGCGAGCACGAGCCCCTGGGTGAGCACGGGGCGGATCGCCTGCCACTCGGTGTCGAGGCCGCCGGAGAAGAGGATATAGACCAGGGCGACCACGCCGACGGTTTGGGCGAGGCCGTAGTCGGCGAAGGCGATGCGGCCCGGCCCCTCCGAGCCGGCGAGCATGCCGATGGCGAGGAACAGGAGCAGGGCGGGCACGCCGAAGCGGTTGGAGGTGCGGGTGGCGATGATGCTGAGCAGCACCAGCAGGGCGCCGATCAGCATGACCAGTTCGACGCTCATAGGGCCGCCCCCGCCTCGCCGGGCTGCGAGCCCGGGCTGAGCAGCGCCGCGCTCTGGGCCCCCGGCTGCTCAGGCTCGCCGGCGATAAGTCGCTCGGCGGCAGCTACGTCCTCGCCCTCGCCGATCAGGCCGACCAGGTCGCCGGCCTCGAACAACGCGCTCGACTTCGGATTGGCGAGCATCTGCTGGTTGCGGATCAGCGCGATCACCGAGGCCCCGGTGCGGGCGCGCAGGTTGACCTCGGCCAGGCTGCGACCGACGAGCGGGCTGTCGAGGGGCACGCTGCGCCACGCGATGTGCATGCCGCGCGCCGTGTGCAGCAGCTGCTCGAGCACCTGGTGCTCCTCGAGGCTGGAGATCGAGGTGTCGTACTGGTCGCGGCGCACCGCGTCGGTGTAGCTCTGCACCTGAGTGGCCGGGTAGCCGAGCTTGAGCAGGGTGTGGCGCACCACCTCGAGGCCGCCCTCCAGCTCGGGGTGGATCACGTCGTGGGCGCCCAGAAAGCTGAGGCGCTCGACGCCCGAGGTGGTCGCGGCGCGGGCGATCACCGCCAGGTCGGGGGCCAGGTCGCGGGCGGCCGCGACCACCACCTCGGTCGCGGCCTCGTCGGGCAGGGTCACCACCAGGGCGCGGGCACCCCTGAGGCCGGCGTGGGTGAGCACCTCGGAGTTGGCCGCGTCGCCGAAGAGGGTGGGCACGCCGCGCTCGGTGAACTCGGCGGCGCGGTGGGCGTCAACCTCGACCACCAGGCGCGGGATGCCGAGCCGCTCGAGCACGCTGACGATGTGCTCGCCCACCCGGCCGTAGCCGACCACGACGACGTGGCCCTCGCGGGGCAGCGCCGGGTCTACGGGCGCCGGCGGGTGGCGGTCGAGCCGGGCCCAGAAGCGCGGCCAGCGCTGGAGCGCGCGCTCGGCGAAGGGGATGGCCTTGAACATCAGCGGGTTGACCATGATCGAGAGCAGGGCGCCCGCCAGGAGGAGCGAGTACTGGTTCTGGGTCAGCACGCCCAGGCGCACCCCGGCCTGGCCGACGATGAACGAGAACTCGCCGATCTGGCTCAGGCCGGCCGAGACGACCAGCATGGCGCGGCCGCTGGCAGGGAGCACCAGCCCCAGCAGCTGGGTGAACACCGCCTTGCCCACCACGATCAGCGCGGTGAGGGCCAGCACCTGGCCGGCGTTGGCCCAGAGGTAGGCCGGGTTCACCAGCATGCCCACAGAGACGAAGAAGATCACCGCGAAGGTCTCGCGGAAGGGCAGCACGTCGTCGCCGACCTGGTGGCCGACCTCGGACTCGCTGATCACCACGCCCGCGAGGAAGGCGCCCAGGGCCAGGGAGACGCCGAATAGGGCCGCCGAGCCGAAGGCGGTGCCCATGGCGATCGCGACGGCGGCCAGGATGAACAGCTCGCGCGAGCGCGAGTGGGCGATCGAGGTGAGCAGCCAGGGCAGCAGCCGCGCCCCGACGAAGAGCATCAGCCCGACGAACAGGGCGGCCTTGAGCAGGGCCGAGCCGACGCCGAGCCAGGGGCTGCCGCCCGCGGGGGCGAACAGGACCGGCAGCAGCACCAGGATCAGCACCGTCGCCAGGTCCTCGAGCACCAGCCAGCCGACCGCCACCTGCCCCGCGTTGGTGTTCAGCAGGCCGTTGTCCATCAGCCCGCGCAGCAGCACCACGGTGCTCGCGATCGAGATCGCCAGGCCGAGCACCAGCCCGGCCTCGACCGACCAGCCCCAGAGGCGGGTCAGGGCGAAGCCCAGCCCCGTGGCCAGGAGCATCTGCAGGACCGCGCCGGGGACGGCGACCTTGCGCACCGCCCAGAGGTCCTTGAGCGAGAAGTGCAGCCCCACGCCGAACATCAGGAAGATGACGCCAATCTCCGCGAGCTGGCTGATGTCTTCAATGTCGCCGACGAAGCCGGGCGTGAAGGGGCCGATGGCCATCCCGGCCAGCAGGTAGCCGACGATGGTCGGCAGGCCGAGGCGGCGAGCGATGAAGCCGCCCGCGAAGGCGGCGACCAGGGCGACCGAGATGTTGGTCAGCAGGGAGATATCGTGGTGCATCGCGTCCTCCTCAGGGCACCGTAGCTCAGGCCCCGGCCGGGCGGCGGGCAAACCAGAGCGAGGCGAGCCCGATGCGCGAAAGGGCGCAAAGCGGGATCAGTGCGTGGATAACCGTGAGTGCTGAGCGGGCCAGGAGCGGGCTGCGCATAGGCACCTTCTGCGGGCGGAGGCGACGCAGCCGGGCATGGCAGATTCGTCAGGGCACAGGCGCGGGCGTGTCGGAGCTCCTTCAGCATGTATAGTACGGTTCGGCGTGGTCACTGTCAAGCCGCTTGAAAGTTGCGCGGCGCTCGGCGGGCGCCCCCGTGGCACGGGCTAGACGCGCGTGGTAGAATTGTCAAGTAGCTTGAATGTCAGCGCCCGCCCACCTCAAACGCATATGGATCGCCGCCAGATCGACCTCATCGCCGAAGAGCTGCTCAGCGTCGTGCCGAAGCTGCACCGCATGGTCGCCAGCGATGTGCGGCGCGAGGACGGCAGCCAGGCGAGCGTGCTCCAGCTGCGCCTGCTGGCCACGCTGCTCCAAGGCCCCCAGTCTATGAGCGCCCTGGCCCGCCAGCAGCAGGTCAGCCCCCAGGCCGTCTGCGACCTGGTGCACGACATGGTCGGCCGCGGCTGGCTCACCCGGGTGCCCCACCCCAACGACCGGCGCAAGCAGCTGCTGCGCATCACCGACCCGGGGCGCGCGGCCTGCGCCGCCGCCCGCGAGCGGGCCCTGCGCCAGCTGGCCCCGCGGCTGCACACCCTCAGCGACACCGAGCTCCACGTGCTGGCGGCCGCCCTCCCGACCCTGCAGCGGGTCCTGAGCCAGGGCGACCGCAATGGGCACGCTGAGGGCGAGCGCATCGAGAGGAGCGACCCCGATGAGCCATAAGCGGTCGCCCGGGCCCGCCGACGCCGACGCGCTCCCCCTCGGCCTCTGGCTGCTCTGGGCGCTCTCCGTGGCCGCGACGGCGGCCTGGGTGGCCTGGCCGTCCCTGCGCGGCGAGGCCCCGCTCGACACGCTCCGGCTGGTCGTGACCAGCGGCCTCGTGGGCGTGGTCGGCCTGCTGATCCTCACCGTCCTCGAGATCAGGCTCGCCCCCTGGCACTTCCTCGACTGAGACCGCGTCGCCCGGCGGTGCGTCACAGCGGCCGGCGGCGCGCTGAAAGGGGTCGCCGATGGGTATCGCCGCCGACATCGCGATCATCCTGGTGGCCGCCCTCCTGGGCGGCTTTGTGGCGCAGCGCCTCGGCCTGCCCCTGATCGTCGGCTACATCGTGGCCGGGGTCCTCGTCGGGCCCCACACCGGCGGCCCCACCATCTCCGAGATCCACGACATCGAGCTGCTCGCCGAGATTGGGGTCGCCCTGCTGCTCTTCGCCCTCGGCCTCGAGTTCAACCTGGCCAGGTTGGCGCGCGTGCGCCTGGTGGCTTTCCTCGGCACCCCGGCCCAGATCGTTCTCTCGCTGCTGCTGGGCTGGGGCCTGGGCACCTTGCTCGGCTGGCCGACGTCCAGCGCCCTCTGGCTCGGCGCCCTGGTGGCCCTCTCGTCCACCATGGTCACCCTGAAGACCCTGAGCGCCCAGGGCACTCTGGGCACTCTGGCCAGCCGGGTGATGATCGGCGTGCTGGTCGTGCAAGACCTGGCGGTGGTGCCGATGATGATCGTGCTGCCCGAGCTGGCGAACCTGCGCGACGGGCTGCCCGTCCTTGGCTGGGCGGTCCTGCGGGCCGGGCTGTTCCTCGCGGCGATGGTCGTGGTGGGCACGCGGGTGATCCCCTTCGTGCTCAAGCGCATCGCGGCCTGGAACTCGCGCGAGCTGTTCCTGATCGCGGTGATGGCCCTGGGCCTGGGCGTCGGCTACGCCACCTACCTGGCCGGGCTCTCGTTCGCCTTCGGCGCCTTCGTGGCCGGCATGGTGCTCAGCGAGTCGGACTACAGCCACCAGGCCCTCAGCGACATCGTGCCCCTGCGCGACGTGTTCGGCATGCTCTTCTTCGTCTCTGTGGGCATGCTGCTCGACCCGCGCTTCCTCTTCGCCAACCTCGGCGCCATCCTGCTGGTCGTCGCCGTGGTCGGCCTGGGCAAGGCGGCCATCCTCACCGGGGTGACCCACGCCTTCGGCTACGGGGGCGATGTGTCGCTGGCCGTCGGACTCGGGCTGTTCCAGGTGGGCGAGTTCGCCTTCGTGCTGGCCCGCGTGGGCCTGGCCGAGGGCGCCCTGAGCGCCGACCAGTACAGCCTGGTGCTGGCCGCCACCCTGGTGACCATGCTGCTCACCCCCTTTGTCGGCACCCTCGGCGCGCCGGCCCACGCCCAGATCCGGCGCTGGCGGGCCCGCCCGCCCGCCCCTATCGCCCCGCTGACCGACCATGAGCTGCGGGGCCATATCATCATCGCCGGCTACGGGCGGGTGGGACGCTACACGGCCGACCTGCTCCGCCGCATGGAGCTGGCCCACGTGGTGATCGAGCGCGACCAGGGCCGGCTCGATCTGCTGAAGGCCCGCAGCGTCCCCGTGATCTACGGAGACGCCGGCAGCCCGGTGGTGCTCGAGGCCGCGGGGCTCCAGCACGCGCGGCTGCTGCTGGTCGCGGTCCCGGCGGCCATTGACGTGGAGACCGTGGTGCGCCAGGCCAGGGCCCTCAACCCCGAGCTGCACATCGTGGCGCGGGCGACCCAGCTCGGCCAGCTCGAGGTGCTGCGCGGGCTGGGCATCCACGAGGTGGTGCAGCCCGAGTTCGAGGCCGTGCTCGAGATGGTGCGCCAGGCCCTGCTGCACGTCGAGGTCGCCCCCGCCGAGATCGAGCGGCTGAGCGACGAGGTGCGCGCCGAGCACTACCGCCCGCTGGAGACCCTCGGCACCAGCGCGGCCACCCTGTGGCGGCTACGGCGCCTGCGCCGCGGCGTGCTCGACCTGGCCTGGTACACGCTCGACCCGGCCAGCCCCCTGGCCGGGCAGAGCATCAGCGGGAGCGCCGTGCGCCGGCGGGTCGGGGTCTCGATCGTGGCCCTGCTGCGCGGCGACGCCGTCGTCCACAACCCCGCCCCCGAGACCGAGCTGCGGGCGGGCGACCAGATCGCGGTGCTGGGCACGGCGCCCCAGCGGGCCGCCTTCGCGGCCATGCTCACCCCGCCCGCCGAGGTGGAGCCGAGCGCGGCGCCGGCCCTGGCCGGGGCGCCGGCCGCCGACTGATCCGCAGGAGGAGCTTTGATGGGAAGCACGCTCGACCATGCGCGCAGCTAACACGCAGCCGGCCCAGGAGCCGTGGCGCCGGCGCCTGCATACCATCATCTTCGAGGCCGACACCCCCGCCGGCAAGACCTTCGACATATTCTTGCTGGTCTGCATCCTGGTCAGCGTGGTCGTGGTGATGCTCGACAGCGTGGGCGCGATCAGGGCGCGCTACGGCGCGCAGCTCGTCGCCCTGGAGTGGGTCTTCACCATCCTGTTCACGATCGAGTATGGGCTCAGGCTGCTCAGCGTGCGCTGGCCTCTGGCCTACGCCCGTACCTTCTTCGGCATCGTGGACCTGCTGGCGATCCTCCCCACCTACCTGAGCCTGCTCGTGCCGGGCGCCCAGTACCTGCTGGTGGTGCGGGTGCTGCGGCTGCTGCGGATCTTCCGCATCTTCAAGCTGGCCGAGTACCTCTACGAGGGGCGCACGCTGAGCCGGGCGCTGCTCGCCGCCAGGCGCAAGATCAGCGTCTTCCTGCTGACGGTGGTCACGGTGGTGATCGTCGTCGGCGCGCTGATGTACGTGATCGAGGGCCCCGAGCGGGGCTTCACGAGTATCCCGATCAGCGTGTACTGGGCCGTGGTGACGATGACCACGGTCGGCTACGGCGACATCGCCCCGCAGACGTCCCTGGGCAAGTTCGTGGCCGTGGCCGTGATGCTGCTCGGCTATGGGATCATCGCCGTGCCGACCGGCATCGTTACCCTGGAGCTGTCCCGGGCCAGCGCGCCCGGGGTGAGCACGCAGGCATGCCCGAGCTGCGGCGCCGAGGGCCACGACGCCGACGCGCGCTTTTGCAAGCGCTGCGGGAGCGCCCTGGAGGGGTGAGCCACGCGGGCACCGTGCCCCAAGGCCCTCACGCGCCGAGGCACAGACGTCAAAGCCCCCCTCGCGCGTGCGCGGGGGGGCCTGCCGAAAGGAACCGGAGCTACGCGCCGCCCTTCTTGCGGCGCTCGGGGCGCTTGCGCTCCGAGGTGCGCTTGAAGCCGATGGTGTAGACGGCGGGGGAGTCGCTGCCGTACTGGGCCTCGACGTGGAGCTTCAGGCCCTTGACGCGGTCGTGGAGGTCGTCGCAGGCGAAGATGACCTGGTCGCGCACGAGGGCGGCCTCGCGGTCCAGGCGGGCCTCGTGGCCCTGGGCCTTGGCCACGACCGCGACGAGCTGCTGGAGGGCCTCGACGCTGTACCTGGGGTCCTGGGGGGCGTAGTCGGGGAGGGTGGCGACGGCCTCGACGACTTTGCGGTCGGCGTCAACCTGGCGGCGCTGGAGCCGCTTCCGCTTGGGGGGGGGCATGGGGTCCGGTTCCTTTCTGGGATGAGGCTGGGACGCGAGGTGCCACCTTGGCACAGGTGCGATCATACACCCGCGCGGCATCATTTGCTAGGACACAAACGGCCTGATGAACAGTAGTACTTACGGGAGGCGAGAGCCATGACCGGCGGGTCAGGGCATAGCGTGGAGCCACCCCGCGCCGTGGGCCAGGCGGCGCGTGCGAAGCGATCCGCGGGGTGTGTGAAGCGATCTACAGGGTGTGTGA
>DAOLDO010000039.1:0-15649 GCA_035327325.1 Chloroflexaceae bacterium
CGCGGGCCTGTGCATCGGCAACCCGGCGGTGCGCGCGGGCGCGACGGTGAGCCTCGACGGCTTCGGCACGCGCTTCGGGGGGCGCTACGACGTGGTCAGCGCCGAGCACCGCTTCGCCGCCGGGCGCGGCTACCGCACCAGCTTCGAGGTCGAGAGGAGCGCCAAGTGAGCAACCCCCTGTTCGTCACCAGCCCCGCCGAGGAGCAGGGCCGCTTCTTCGGGGTCACGGTCGGCGTGGTGACCAACCTGAACGACCCCGAGGGCCTGGGCCGGGTCAAGCTGAAGCTGCCCTGGCTCGACGACGGGGCCGAGACCAGCTGGGCCCGGGTGGTCAGCCCGATGGCCGGCGCGGGCATGGGCCTGCTGCTCCCCCCCGAGCCGGGCGACGAGGTGCTGGTGGCCTTCGAGCACGGCATGCTCGAGTACCCCTACGTGCTCGGCTCGCTCTGGGGGGGGCAGGACAAGCCCCCGGCGGGGGTTGAGCAGGGCAAGGTGAAGCTGCGCAGCCTGACCACCCGCAGCGGCCACAGGCTCGAGTTCGCGGAGGACGAGGAGGGGGCCAAGGGGGGGATCGCGCTCACCACCAAGGGGGGGCGCAGCATCCAGATCGGCGACGGCGAGGAAAGCCTCACCATCGGCAGCGCGAAGCACAGCCTCACGCTCGACGACCGCACCGGGGCCCTCGAGATCGAGTCGGGCGGCACGCTCACGCTCAAGGCGGGGCAGTGCAAGCTCGCCTTCAGCGACAGCGGCGTCGAGATCGCCTTCCAGGGCGCGACGCTCAAGCTCAGCGCCCAGGGCGCCGAGCTCGCCTCGAACAGCATGCTCACCGTGAAGGCCGCCGGCAAGCTCGGCGTCGAGGCCAACGGGGTCGTGCAGATCCGCGGCGGCACCGTGATGATCAACTGAGAGGAGCGCGCCATGCCCCCAGCGGCCCGCGTCGGCGACATGCACACATGTCCGCAAGCATCGCCGACCATCCCCCCGACCCCCCATGTCGGCGGCCCCATCCTGCCGTCCGCCCCGAGCACGGTGCTGATCGGCGGGCAGCCGGCGGCCTGCGCGGGCGACCCGGCGGCCTGCGCCGGCCCGCCCGACACCATCCTGAAGGGCTCGAGCACGGTGCTGATCGGCGGGCGGCCGGCGGCGCGGCTGGGCGACCCGACGGCCCACGGCGGCCAGATCGTGGCGGGCTTCCCGCAGGTGCAGATCGGAGGGTAGCGATGAGCGAGCCGGACAGCAGCTTCCTCGGCGCCGGGTGGGCCCTGCCCGTGGGCTGCGACGCCTACGGCCAGGTGCACGGCGCGGCCGGCGCCGAGGCCGTGCGCCAGGCGATCTGGACCATCCTGAGCACCGCCCCGGGCGAGCGGGTGATGCGGCCCGACTTCGGCTGCGCCATGCACGAGCTGGTCTTCGCCCCCGGCGGCGCGGCCACGGCCGGCATGGTCGCCAGCCAGGTGCGCGAGGCCCTGGTGCTGTGGGAGCCGCGCATCGAGCTGCACAACGTGAGCGCGGCCCCCGACCCCGCCCAGCCGGCCCGGCTGCTGGTGGAGATTGACTACAGCCTGCGCGCCAACAACAGCCGCTTCAACCTGGTCTACCCGTTCTACCTGGAGTAGCGCGATGAGCATCCCGGCCCCGCCGATCGAGCCGCGCGACCACGAGGCGTTCGCGCGGGACATGGAGCGCCTGGCGCGCCTGTACGCCGGCTGGCGCCCGCCGGGCGCGACGCTCGCCGTGCCGCCCAGCCTCGAGGCCCTGATGGGCCGGCTGCTCGGCGAGACGGTCGCCTCCGCCGATGGGTCGGTCGTCGCCGCGCGCGGCCAGCGCATCACCGAGGGCCTGGCCCGCAAGATCCAGTCGGCGCGGCCGCACCCCGCCACCGTGCGGATCCTGCTCGAGCGCGACCTCGGCTGGGCCCTCATCCAGCTCGCCGCGCGCATGGCCGAGCAGCTCGCGACCCGCGTCAACCGCGCGCCCGAGAAGCACCTGCTGGCGTTTCTGGAGCTGATCGGGGCGCGCCTGCTGCCCGCCACGCCGGCCCGCGCGCCTCTCAGCTTCACCCTGGCCGAGGGCAGCCCCGAGGACGTGCTGGTGCCCGCCCGCACCCAGGTGGCCGCCAAGGACCCCGCCACGGGCGACGAGATCGTCTTCGAGACCGAACAGGAGCTGCTGGTGCCGCGCGCCCGCCTTGTCTCGGCCTTCGTGCGCGACCCGCGGGCCGGCGCCACGGCCGACCGCGCCGACCTGGTGGGCGCGGGCGCGCCGGACGGCCTGCGCATCTTCGACGCCTCGGACGGGCGGCCCTTCGAGCATGCCCTCTACCTGGCGTGCGACGAGGTGCTCGCTGAGGCCGGCTCCCGCGAAATCACCGTGCGCCTGGAGGGCCAGTTCTTCTACCGCCTCGACGAGATTATGCTCTGGCAATACTGGAACGGCGCCGCATGGCGCGAGCTCCCCAGCGTATCCTATCTGGACGACGCCAGCAAAGCCGGCATACCCAAGACGGGCCTGAAGTTCACCCGGCCGGACGACGCCGCCCCCCGCGAGCTGCGCGGCCGTAGCGCCGTCTGGCTACGGGCCCTGCAGGCCCACCCCCGCGCGGCCGAGGGCCCTGGCCGCCGGCTGGATCTCGTCCAGTCTGACGACGACGTTCATGTCAACCAACGCCAGTATCTCGACTCCGTGGGAGATGAGCAGGGGCTGACACTGGGCTTCGCCAGCGACCGGCAGGCTCCGCTGCGGCCGGGCGAGCTGGTCAATGTCGGCCCCGTCTTCTACACGCCGGGCCTGCCGGCGGGGGGCCTGGCCTTCAGCTGGGAGTACCGCGCCAGGGGCGGCGAGTGGCGGACCCTGGGCCGCGCCACGGCAGATGGCACAGAGGCCGCCGGAGACTACGGCTTCGCAGACACAACCAACGCCTTCACCCGCCACGGCACGATCAGCTTTCGGGCGCCGGAGGACTGGGACGACCTGCAGGGTGAAACCCTCTGGCTGCGCCTGCGCCCACACGGGCAGTTTGGGACCCGCGAGACAAGTAAGGGCGGCAGGAGCGGGGCACCCTCCATCCCCAACTGGAACATGCCTACGATCACGGCGGTGAAGCTGGGTTGGGAGGACGCGTTGGTCCAGGTGCCCATTGACCTCCTGGTCAACGGCATGCCCGTTGAGCGCAGCGCGCCCTTCCACCCCTTCGGCGAGCGGCCTCGCGTCGGCAGCAGCTTCTTCCTGCGCAGCCCGACCTTCAATCCCAAATCAACCCTCAGACTCAACCTCAGGCTGCAGAATCCGCAGACGCCCCCCACGAACCTGGCCGTCGCCTGGGAGTGGCACGCCGGGGGCAGCTGGCAGCCCTGCATGCGCGCCCGCACCAGCGAGGAACAGCGGCTGAGGGACGAGCTGGATCGGGCGACGGGCCAGCAGCGGGAGACGATCCAGGCCAGCATCGACGCGGAGAAAAATGCTGTTGAGCAGCGTCTGAAGCTGGTCGCAAACGGCGAAATCCACCTGTTCACGGGCAGCTATATGGAGCCCGTCACCGTCGGCGGCGTCACCGCCTACTGGCTGCGGGTGCGCCTCACACAGGGCGGCTACGGCAGCGAGGCCCAGTTCACCGCGGAGCCAGAGAACCCTGCCACGCCCAAAGATGGCAAAATCAAACTGGTCCACAAAGAGTCAACCCTCAACCCGCCCCTGATCGAGGACCTTCGCTGTAGTGCCCAGCTGTTCGGCACCAGCGCCCCCTGCGACATGATGCTCGCCCACGACGACGATGTCTTCACAGAGCGGGCCAACGACGCCGCCTTCCCGCTCTTCGGCCCGAGCCGGACCACGGAGCCCGCCCTGCATCTCGGCCTCGACCGGCCCCTGCCCAACCGGGCCGTGGACCTGTTCGTCGAAGACGACCCGGTCACCTCGCTCGAGCTGGTGGGCGCCCGGCGGGCCGCCCCGCCCCAGATCCGCTGGGAGTACTGGCGGGGCGACGGCTGGCAGCCCCTGGGCGCCCTCGACGGAACGCGCGCCTTCGCCGAGCGGGGCCTGGTGCGCTTCATCGGCCCGGCCGACCACGCGTCCCGGGAAGACTTCGGCGCGCGGCGCTACTGGCTGCGGGCGCGCCTGGCGGGCGGCGGCTACCCCGTGCCGCCCCGCCTGCGCCGCGTGCTGCTCGGCACCACCTGGGCCGCCCAGGCCAGCAGCGTGCTCGACGAGCCGCCCGCCCCCAGCAGCGGCCTCGCCGGCCAGGCCGTGCGCCTCGCGCGGGCGCCCGTGCTGCCGGGCGAGCGCGTCGAGGTCTTCGAGCCCGACCTGCACCACGACGAGCTGGCCGCCCTCGAGGCCCGCCCCGGCGCCGCGGCCCGCGACCCGCGCCGCCCCGAGGGGCGCTGGGTGCGCTGGCGGGAGGTGCTCGACTTCTACGGGTCGGGCCCCGGCGACCGGCACTACACCCTCGACCGCAGCGCCGGCGAGCTGCGCTTCGGCGACGGCCGGCGCGGCAGGGTCCCGCCCCCCGGCGCGGCGGCGATCAGGGCGGCCTACAGGACGGGCGGCGGCGCCGCCGGCAACCTGCCCGCCGGCGCGATCGGCGAGCTGAAGGCCACCATCCCCTTCCTCGACGGGGCGAGCAACCCGGCCCCGGCCGGGGGCGGCGCCGCCGCCGAGGAGCTCGCGCGCCTGCGCGAGCGCGCCCCCCTCGCCATGCGCCACGGCGACCGCGCCGTCACCGCGGCCGACTACGAGGACCTGGCCCTCGCCGCCGCGCCCGACGTGGCCCGCGCCCTGGCCCTGCCGCCGCCCATCCTCTCCCACGAGCTGAGCCCCAGCCAGCCTGGCGACCAGGAGGCCGCGAGCTGGCACGGCCTGCCCGCCGATGAGGCCGCGCGCCACAAGCCGTACGGCGGGCTGGCGGGGTCGGTCGGGCTGATCGTCGTGCCCCACAGCGGCGCCGCCCGCCCGGCCCTTAGCCTGGCCCTGCTCGACGCGGTGGACGACTTCGTGCGCGCCCGCTGCCCCGCCGGCGTCGCCCTCGCCGTGAGCGGCCCCGAGTGGGTGCGCGTCGAGGTCTACGCCGAGGTGGTGCCCGAGCGCGTCGAGGAGGCCCCAACCGTGGCCCGCGCGGTCGAGGTCGCCCTGGCGCGCTTCCTCCACCCGCTCAGCGGCGGCGACGGCGAGGGCTGGACCTTCGGGCGGCGCCCGCACCGCTCCGACTTCTTCGCCCTGATCGAGGGCGTGCCGGGGGTGGACCACGTGCGCCGCCTGCGCGTGCGCGAGCACCCCGACCTCGACGCCGAGCAGCCCGCCATGAGCGACGAGGACCTGGCCGCCTTCCGCCGCCGCTTCCTGGTCTACTCCGGCGACCACCAGATCGTGATCGCCGCCTCGGAAGGAGCCTGAGATGCCCCTGCCGCTGCCTCGCCTCGACGACCTGACCTACGCCGAGCTCACGGCCAGGGCCCGCGCCCAGATCCCCACCCTCTACCCGGCCTGGACCGACCACAACCCGAGCGACCCCGGCATCGCCGTGCTCGAGCTGCTCGCCTGGGTCGCCGAGCAGGTGGGCTACCAGGCCGACCAGCTGCCCGAGCGCAGCTACGACGCCTTCCTGCGCCTGCTGAACGGCGAGGGATACGTGCGCGACGGCCCCCTGGACGAGGCCATGGCCGCCACGGTGCTGCGCCTGCGCGAGCCGCAGCGCGCCGTTAGCCCCGCCGACTACGAGGCCCTGGCCCTCGGCGCGTGGAACGGCAGCCCTGAGGCCCTCGCCCTGGGCGAGGCGGGCCAGGTGGCGCGCGCCCGCTGCCTCCCCGGCTACGACCTGAGCGGCGCGGCGCCGCGGGCGGGCGTCGCCGGCCACGTCAGCCTCGTCGTCGTGCCAGCGGTCGCGACCGGCGGCCTGTTCGCCCCAACGCCGGAGCTGATCGCGGCCCTCTGGGCCTGGCTGGACGAGCGGCGCATGCTCGGCACGCGCCACCACGTCGCCGGCCCCACCT
Source organism: Chloroflexaceae bacterium (assembly GCA_035327325.1). Lineage (GTDB taxonomy): Bacteria > Chloroflexota > Chloroflexia > Chloroflexales > Chloroflexaceae > CAIWXH01. The sequence continues at coordinate 5,988 of DAOLDO010000039.1, forward strand.
ACGTCCAGGTCACGCTCGAGGCCGCCCTGGCCCCGCGCCCCGGCGCCGAGTTCCCGGCAGTGGCGCAGCGCGCCGCGGAGAACCTGGCGGCCCATTTCCACCCGCTGAGCGGCGGCCCCGCCGGCGCGGGCTGGCCCTTCGGGCGCGCCGTGCACGTCTCCGAGCTTTACCGGGTGCTCGACCGGGCGCCCGGCGTGGATTACGTCGAGCTGCGCGCCCTGAAGGCCGGCGTGGGCGGGCGCGAGCTGCCGGGCGACGACGCGGGCACAGGCGGCGTGCGCCTCGAGCCCTACGAGCTGCCCCTGGTCGCGGCCAAGGCCGGCTGGTTCAACGAGCCGGGGCAGAAGAAAGGGGGGCGGCCGTGACCCTCGCCGTCCGCGACCGGGCCAGCGGCTACCTGGCCTACCTGCCGGCCCTGTACCAGGAGCTCGACGGCGCGGCCGGCGGCGGGCTGGGCCGGCTGCTCCTGGCCTTCGAGCAGATCTTCACGGGCCTGGGCGCCGAGGCGCCGGAACAGACACCGCCGGGCATGGCCGAGCTGCTCGGGGGCATCGAGCGCTACCTCACCCCCGGACCCGAGCTGGCCGACGAGCTGCGGGCGCCGAAAGATTTCCTGCCCTGGCTGGGAGGCTGGTTCGCCCTCACCCTCGAACCCGACTGGGACGAGGCCGAGCGCAGGCGCTTCATCGGCCGGATCGTGTCGCTCTACCGCATGCGCGGCACCCGCCCCGGGCTGATTGCCCTGCTGCGGGCCTACACCAACGACCAGCCCGTGGAGATCGTCGAGTTCGCCGCTGTGCCGCACTACTTCCAGGTGCGCATGACCGTATACACCCGCGACCCGGCCCTCTTGTGGCGCAAGCAGCGCGTGGCGCGCCAGATCATCGAGCGCGAGAAGCCGGCCCACACCTACTTCACGCTCGACTTCACCGGCATCCGTACCCTCCAGGTCGGCCGCGACACGGCCCAGGTCGGCGTCAACACCTTCCTCGGCGACCTGCCGGACGACGCGCCCCCCTTCCGCCCCACGGACCCCGGCGGTCAGAGCCCAGACCCCGAGAAGAAGCCGCCGCGCAAGCGGAGCTAGCCCGCGCCGCCCTGGCGGCGCCCCCAGCGAAAGGAGCCCCTGATGACAGCGGAGCGCGACGACGGCGAGCCGCGGCGGGTCAGCTACTTCAACGGCCAGTTCCTCCAGGAGGAGGACTTCCAGGCCGAGCAGGACTACCACATCGCGCAGCGGCGGCGGCTCACCCGCCTCACGCGCGGCGCCGGGATCGTCTCCGGGCTCGAGGTCGAGGTGACCAGCGCAAAGGACGGCCAGCTCACCGTCGCGGCGGGCCTGGCCGTGGACGGCGACGGCAACCTGCTGGTGCTGCCCGAGAAGCGCCCGGTGACCGTCGAGTACCAGGGCCTGGCGACGGGCTTCCTGCTGATCGAGTACGGCGACCAGCGCGACAGGCTGGTCGAGGTGGGCGGCGGCCGGCCCACCCGCCAGGTCGAGCGCCCGATTATCCGCTTCGCCCCCGCGGACGAGGCCCCGCCGACCGGGAAGGGCGTGAGGCTGGCCCGGCTCAGGCTTGACGGCAAGAAGATCAGCGCCCTGGACGAGAGCGGCGACCCGCTCGACCTGAGCGTGCGCCGCGCGGCCGGCCTCGACCTGAGCGGCGACCTGGCGGTGCGCGGCGCGGCCACGGTGGGCGACCCGGGGCGGCCGCAGCCCCTCGCCGTCCACGGCCCCCTCAGCGCCGACGAGGCGATCACGGGCGCCAGCCTCGTCGCCGCGACCGGCGGGCTGAGCGTGCAGGCCGGCGGGCTCACGGTGGAGCAGGGCCAGGCCACGCTCAAGGGCGGCCTGAGCGTGAGCGGCGGCGCCACCGTCGCGGCCGGCGGGCTCACCGTCGAGAAGGGCCAGGCCCAGCTCAAGGACGGCCTGAGCGTGAGCGGCGGCGCCACCATCACAGCCGGCGGCCTCACCGTCGAGAAGGGCCAGACCCAGATCAAGGACGGCCTCAGCGTGCAGGCCGGCGGGCTCACGGTGGAGAAGGGCCAGGCCACGCTCAAGGAGGGGCTGACGGTCAGCGCGGGCGGCCTCACCGTAAGCGGCGGCGGCCTGAGCATCACCGCGGGCGGCCTAAACCTAAGCGGGGAAGGAAAGCTGAGCTTCGGCAGCACGACCCGCCAGATGCTCAACCTGTGGCACGCCGCCCACGGCATCGGCGTCCAGAACAGCACGACCTACTTCCGCAGCAGCAACCACTTTGGCTGGTACAAAGGGGGCGAGCATAGCGACACCTCCCTCGCCGCCGGCACAGGCGGCACGGCGCTGATGTCGCTGAACGGCGACGGCAGTCTCAACGTCGCCGGGGTGCTGAAGGCAAGCGGCTTTGCCATGCACCGGCTTTCGGAGTTTCTCCGAGTGAAAACTACGCTTAGAAGCACCCCCTCAGCCTGGCAGCCAATTGAAGCCCTGTCACTCGTGTTTAACGTCCAGTATCCCCCGCAAACCCCGCTCCTGATCAGTTACCTCATTATTGGGCGTAAAGCGCCCGACACGGCGTTTCTGGTTACGCGCATCACAGTCAATGGCAATGAATCTAGGCCGAGCCGCTGCCATAGCCAGCCCGGGCACGAGCTATCGAACCACGGCCTGACAGTGGCGTATTCCTCGACACAACAGGTAACAGTCAGAGTCGAGTACCGCTCGAACGGCCAGACTGAGATTGAGCCCACAACGGATTGGATGGTAGGCTGTCTAACCGTCCTGGTGTTCGGCAACGTCAGCTAGAACAGCCCACAATCATCCGGTGCGGCTGAGGTATAGGCGCGAAAGGACATGTCAATGCGCGACACGATCGAGGCCCGGCTCCGCCAACTCCGCGACGAGCAGGAGCGCGGCCGGCGCATGCTGGCCGACCTGGAGCGCGAGCAGGCCCGCCTGCGCGAGACGCTGCTGCGCATCGGCGGCGCGGTGCAAGTGCTCGAGGAGCTGCTGGCCGAGGCCGAGGCGCAGCCCGCAGAGCCCGTGGTCCAGCCCGCCGAGCCTCTCGCAAACGGTCTCGTGCCCGCCTGAGCGCGGCTCAGGGCGAGCGCTCGACCGCGCCCAGGGCCCGCAGCGAGGCCCGCTGCGCGTCGCTCAGGCCGTGGGCGCCCGTGATGTCCACGCCCTGGTACGGCCCCTCGACGCGCAGCGCGGCGCGGACGGCGCCCCCCGGCATGTCCCAGACCCGCGCCGTCTCGTCCGCGCCCACGCTGACCAGCGCGCGCCCGTCGGGCGTGAAGGCCAGGGCGTTGACCGTACCCGCATGGCCGGCCAGCGCGGCGACCTGCTCGCCGCTGGCCCGGTCCCACAGGCGCACGGCCCGGTCGAAGCCGCCGCTGGCGACCAGCCGCCCGTCGGGGCTCACGGCCACGGCATTGACCAGCGCCTTGTGGCCCGCCAGCTCCTGGCGCACCCGGCCCGCGGCGACATCCCAGACCCGAACAACCTGGTCCAGCCCCGCGCTCAGCAGGTCGCCCGTGGCCGGGCAGTAGGCGACGGCGCAGACCCAGCCGGTGGGGCCGAGCAAGTCGGCCCGGTGCTCGCCCGTCGTCGCGTCCCAGAGGGCGACCACCCCGTCTATGCCACTGCTCGCCAGCGTGCGCCCGTCGGGGCTAAAGGCCAGGGCGGCGACACGGATGCTGTGCCGGCGCAGGCTGTGCAGCAGGCGCCCCGAGGGAGCGTGCCACACGCGGATCACGCAGTCCTGCCCGCCGCTCGCGAGCAGCCGCCCGTCCGGGCTGAAGGCCAGGGCGTAGATCCCGTCGTCGTGACCCTCGAGCGTGCGCCGCAGCTCGCCCGTCGCGGCGTCCCAGAGGCGCACCGCCCGGTCGCCCCCGCCGCTGGCCAGGGTGTCGCCGCTCGCGGCCAGGGCCCGCAGCCAGTCGGCGTGGCCGCGCACCGGGGCGCCGCGCGGCGCCCCGGCGGCGTCCCAGCTGTAGATCCGGCCGTCCACCCCGCCGCAGGCCAGCCCGCCGCCCGGCAGGAGCGCCAGGGCGAAGATCATGCCGGCGTGGCCATGCAGGGTCTGCGCGCAGGTCGCCGCCTCCACCTCCCAGATGCGCACCGTCTGGTCGCCGCTCGCGCTGGCCAGCCGCCGCCCGTCGGGGCTGAAGCTGACCCCGCGCACGTAGTCGCGGTGGCCCTCGAGGCGGGCCCGCGACCGGGCCGCCGTCACGTCCCACAGCACGACGCCGTGGTCATCGCTGCAGCTGGCCAGGGTCCGCCCGTCGGGGCTGAAGGCCACGGCGTGCACAAGATCGGTGTGGCCCCGCAGCGTCGCCCGCACGCTCCACGTCGCCCGCTCCCACAGGACGACCGCCCGGTCGAGGCCCGCGCTGGCCAGCAGCCGCCCGTCGGGGCTGAAGGCCACCGCCGAGACCTTGTCGCCGTGCCCGCGCAGCGTCGCGAGCGGCGCGCCCGTCCCGGCGTCCCAGACGCGCACGGTCTGGTCGAAGCTGGCGCTGGCGAGCAGCTCGCCGTCGGGGCTGAAGCAGACGCCCCAGACCGGGCCGCCGTGGCCGCGCAGGACGCCGAGGGCACGACTGCTCGCCGCATCCCAGAGCCGCACGGTCTCGTCCTGACTCGCTGTGGCCAGCCGCTTGCCGTCGGGGCTGAAGGCCAGGGCGTAGACGGTGCTGGCGTGGCCGGCCAGGGCGGCCTCGACCTGGCCGCCGGCGAGGCGCCACAGGCTCACGCTGTGGTCGGGCCCATTGGCGGCAAGGGTTGCGGCGTCGGGGCTGAAGGCCAGGGCCGAGACGAAGCCGTTGCCGCTGTCGAGCGCGCCGGAGGGCTGCCAGATCCCCGCGCTCCAGAGCCGGATCTGGCCGGTGGCCGTGCCGGCGGCGAGGGCGCGCCCGTCGGGGCTGAAGGCCACGGCGAGGGGCCGGTCGAAGGTCTCGGTGAAGGCGCAGCCGCTCAGGTCGGCGCCGGCCAGGCGCAGCCCCGGCAGCGCCGCGCGGCGCAGGTCGGCCTCCCAGACGCAGAGGTCGGCCAGGTCGAGCTCGGACGGCGCGACGCCCGCGTGGAGCGCGATCTGCAGCAGGTTGGCCGCGCCGTAGCCGGGGGTGCGCGGCGGCTGGGCGCGCAGCACGGTGAGGGAGCGCCCGACCGCGAGCCGCAGGCCGTCCGGCCCGAGCCTGGCGCGCAGCGTCTCGACGACGGGCCGCAGCAGCAGGCGCGCCTGGGCCTGGCGCACGGGCTCCTCGGCGCGGGCCAGCAGCAGCGGGTAGCGGCCGAGGCGGTCCGGACGACCCTCGGCCAGCTCGGCGCTCGCGGCGCGCACCAGGTAGTCGGTCGCGTACTCCAGCACGACGTTCTGCAGGGCCAGGGCGCCGCCCTCGGCCTCTACGAGCGAGCGCCGGCGCAGCAGCTGGAGCGCCCCGAGCAGGTCGGCCCGCGACCCGAGGTGGGCGAGCCGGTCGGCCAGGAGCGCCGCCTGGAGGGGGATGCGCTCCACCGCGAGCCAGAGCATGGCGTCCTGCTCGAGGGCCGAGAGCCGGGCGAACTGGCGGTCGAGCAGGGCGCGCACATCGCCGAGGATAGGGGCGCCGGCGCCGAGGAAGGCCGCGATTGCGCCGTCGAACAGCTCGTGGATGGTGGCGGCGATCAGCCGCAGGGCGAGGGGGATGCCGGCGAAGCGCTCGGCGAGGGCGGCGGCCTCGGCGGGCGACCCGCGCAGCCCGTAGTCGGCGAGCAGACCGGCGGCCTCGGCGGGTGCCAGGCCGCCGAGGGCCAGGGTGCGGGCGCCGGCGGCGGGGTCGCGGGGCGCGGCGAGCTCGGGCGGCAGCTCGCGGCCCGTCAGCACGAGGCAGCCGCGGTGCGGGCGCGCCGCGAGGGCCGCGAAGAGCAGCCCGTAGTCGGCGCAGCCTGGGCGGTAGGGACCGCCGGCGCCCGGCTCAAGCAGGCTCTCGACATTGTCCAGCACGAGCAGGCAGCGCCTCGCGCCGAGCAGCTCGAGCAGGGCGGACACCAGGGCCTCGCTGCGGGCGGGCAGCGCCGCCCCGGTGTCGCCGCCCAGAGCGCGCAGGCAGAGGCGCAGCGTCTCGGCCAGGGGCGGCGCGTTGACCAGCGAGCACCAGGCATGGGCCTCGAAGGCGCCGCTCAGCCGCTCGGCCAGGGCGGCGGCGAGGGTCGTCTTGCCGGCCCCGCCGATGCCCGTGATCGTCACTACCCGCGCGCCCTCGGCCCCGACCCAGCCCCCCAGGACGGCGAGCTCGGCCTCCCGCCCGACCAGGCGCGACGTCAGGGGCGCCTGGTCGGCGAGCGGGCCCCGCGGCTCGCCGACGGCGCGCGCCAGCCCGGCGTCAGGCGGCCGCCGGCCCGCGCGGTCGAGCGTCCCCCGCCGGATCTCGTCGGCCAGGGCGAGGGTCGCCGCGTCCGGCTCGACGGCGAACTCGTCGGCCAGGGCGCGCCGGCAGAGCTCGAGCTGGGCCAGGGCCTCGGCGGGCCGGCCGCGGTAGAAGAGCAGCCGCATCAGCGCGCGGTGCGCCTCCTCCTCCCACGGCTCCAGCTCGATCCAGCGCCGGGCGTAGTGCTCGGCCCGGCCCGGGTCGCCGCGGTGGGCGTGGTGGGCGACCAGGGCGGCGTGGGCGTCGCTGGTCAGCCGGTGCCAGCGCTCGCGCTCGCGCACCAGCCAGGTCTCGAAGTCGGGGCAGTCGGCGAGGGCCAGGCCGGCGAGCAGCTCGCCCCGATAGAGAGCGACCCCTTGCTCCAGCCGGGCCACCCACGGGCCAGGCTCGGGCCGCGCCTCCGCCGGTGGGGCCAGCAGCTCGGCGCCGACGCTCACGTCAACCCAGGCGTCGCCCGGCGGCCGCCAGCGCACGCTGTGGTGGTCGCCGTGGAGGCAGCCGGGCAGGCTGGCGGCCAGCAGGCCCAGGGCGTGGGTCAGGTTGCGCCGGCTTCTGTAGTCCGTCGTGTCGCCCCAGAGCAGGGCGGCGAGCTGGCCGCGCGCCACAGGCTCGCCCCGGCAGACCAGGTAGCCCAGGAGGGCCAGGGCCTTCTTCGCCGCGACGATCGGGGCCTCGTGGCCATCCCGCGCGAGCGCCGGCACGCCAAACAGGCGGATCCGCAACGCTGACATGGGCTCACCTCAGCTCTTGACCACAGGTTTTACTACAGCTTGTGGGACGCCAGCAGCATAACAAAGATTCGCCCGGCTGTCAGCCAGGGGGGCAAGGCCCCTTGACCGGGCTGGTATGCTGAGGGCGCACACAGATGTTCGCCCCAGGAGCGTGCCCCATGTGTCGAAGTATCAAGCAGCTGCGCCGGCGCGAGCGCGACGTGAGCGAGGCCGAGATCGAGGCCGCCGCCCTGCAGTTCGTGCGCAAGGTGAGCGGCTACAGGGCCCCCGCCCGCGTCAACGCCGCCGCCTTCGAGGCCGCCGTGGCCGAGGTCGCCGCCGCCACCCGGCGCCTCCTGGCCGCCGTTGACGCCCTGCCGCCCGAGGAAGGCGAGCCTGCCCTCCACGAGCACGGCGGGAGCGGCGCAGCCAGCGCGTAGGACTGGACTATGGTGGTAGGCCGCCACCCTGGGCGGACGACCCAGCGTGGTCGCCCGTACTGCCGCTCGCGAGCGGAAGGGCGGCCCGCGGCCCAGCATGAAAGCAGGAGCGAGTATGCCAGGCGTATTCCAGAAGCTCAACCACAAGGGCCAGAGCCCGATCGTCGTCGTGAACGCCCCCGCCAGCTTCGAGCCCGAGCTTGCGGCCCTCGCGGGCGTCGCCGTCCTGCGCGACCTCGCCCAGGCGGAGGCGGTCACCTTCGCCCTGGCCTTCGTCACCAGGCAGGACGAGCTCGACGCCATCGCCGCCCAGGTCGCCGCCAGGGCCCAGGGCGACGCAGTGGTCTGGTTCGCCTACCCCAAGGGCAGCTCGAAGCGCTACACCTGCGAGTTCAACCGCGACACCGGCTGGACGGCCCTGGGCGAGGCCGGCTTCGAGGGCGTGCGCCAGGTGGCCATTGACGAGGACTGGTCGGCCCTGCGCTTCCGCCGGGTCGAGTACATCAAGACGATGACCCGCGACCCGAAGCGGGCCGGCTCGGCCGCGGGCAGGGAGCGCGCCTCGCGGCGCTAGAAGGCGAGGCTCAACGCCGTGCACGAACTCTCAATCGCCATCAGCATCGTCGAGCTCGCCGAGGGCGCCGCGCGCGCGGCGGGGGCTGTCCGCGTGACGGCGGTGCACCTGCGCCTCGGCGCCCTGTCGGGCGTGGTGCGCGAGGCCCTGGAGTTCAGCTTCCCCCTCGCCGCCCAGGGCACCGCCCTGGAGGACGCCCCCCTCGTGATCGAGGAGCTACCCCTCGTGGTAGCCTGCGCGCCCTGCGGCCGCGACGTGCGGCCCGAGGGGCTCGGCAGCCTCAGCTGCCCCCTGTGCGGCACGCCGAGCGCCACGATCCGCCAGGGCCGCGAGCTCGAGCTGGCCGCCCTCGAGGCCGAAGACCAAGCCCCCTCGCCGGAGGTGCCCCGATGACCACCCGCCTGATCGAGGTCCGCGCCGGCGTGCTCAGCAAGAACGACCGCCTCGCGGCCGACCTGCGCGCGCGCTTCCAGGCCGCCGGCCTCCTCGCCGTGAACCTCGTCTCGGGCCCCGGCGCCGGCAAGACGGCCTGGCTGGAGCGCACGCTCGCCGCCCTGGTCGAGGCCGGGCGGCGCCCCGCGGCCCTGGTGGGCGACCTGGCCACCGACAACGACGCCCGCCGCCTGGCCCGCAGCGGCGCCCTCGTGCGCCAGATCGAGACCCACGACCTCTGCCACCTCGAGGCCGCGATGGTCGGCGCCCACCTCGACGCCGCCGGCTGGGACCTGGGCGCGCTCGACTATCTCTTCATCGAGAACGTGGGCAACCTGGTCTGCCCCGCCGGCTACGACCTGGGGGAGCACGCCCGCGCCGTGCTGCTCTCGGCCGCCGAGGGCGAGGACAAGCCCCTCAAGTACCCCGGCATGTTCAGCTCGGCCGACGTGACCGTGATCACCAAGCTGGACCTCGCCGGTCCCTGCGAGCTCGACCTCGCGCTTATGCGCCGGAACATCGCGAGCGTGCGGCCCGGCGCCCCGATCCTCGAGACCTCGGCGAAGACCGGCGCGGGCATGGGCGAGTGGCTCGCCTGGCTGGCCAAGCGCAGGGCCCAGGCCCACGCGAGCGCAGAGCGGCCCTCAGCGTAGCGGCCCTCGCGCTGTCCGCAGCGCCCCGACGCGCAGCGAGCCTCACACGGGCGGCGCCAGCTCGAAGATCCCGATCGGGCGCGGCGTCTCCTCCTCGCCGACGCTCCAGGTGCTCACGCTGACCGCCCAGCCCTCGGCCTCGAGCTGCTCGAGGAACTGGATGCTCGGGCCCCTGAAGGGGTCGGCGAGCAGGGCCCTGCCGCCCGACGCGAGGTTGACCTCGAGGATGTGGCGCAGAGCGGCGTGGGTCGCCTCGGCGTAGAGGATGTCCGAGCCGATGATCAGCGGGTAGCGCTCGATGTCCTCCCAGGCGTTCCAGTCGGCCCGGCGCCGCTCGACGCCGGCGACGCCGTTGCGGGCGCCGTTGCGGGCGCAGATCGCCAGGGCCTGCTCGTGGCGGTCGGTCTGCACCACCCCCGCGCCGAGCGAGGCGGCCACGATCCCCCGCAGGCCCGTGCCCCCGCCA
>DAOLDO010000040.1:0-15647 GCA_035327325.1 Chloroflexaceae bacterium
GCCCGGGGCGGGCGTCGGACCGGGCGACGCGCCGCCGCCGCAGGCGGCCAGCACGAGCGCCAGCAGCAGCGCGGCCGCCCGCACCAGCCGTGTCCAGATGGCCGCCCGCTGCCCCCTCACCCTCGACACTCGTCCCATACAGCTCCCTCCGCGCCTCGCCGGAGCGGCGCCCCGGCGGCCAGATACGGTAGCACGCTTCGCGCACGCGGGCAACTGGGGCCGGCGGCGCCCGGGCTCAGGGCGCCGCCGTAAGGGGTAGGGGCACAGGCTGAACGTCGGCGATCTGGCCGCCCCGCAGGTTGAACTGCGCCACGGGCGCCCCCGGGCTCGCGGGGGCGCCCGCGTCCTTCAGGTAGACGATGTAGCGCCCATCTACCGGCTCGTCACCTGCACTCGCCCAGGGCGCGGCGGGGCGCAACGGGTCCACGGCGAAGGTCACCTCCCCGCCGGTGGGCGGCAGAGGCTGGCTGCCCGCCAGCAGCTTCACCGGCCGGTCGTCGAAGGCTGCCGCCCCTGTTATGTCGAGCAACACTCCCTCGGCCCCGGCGCCGCGGGCGCGCACGACGAGGCGTCCGCCCTCGAAGGCCACGTCGGCGGCCAGGGCCAGGCCCGGCTCGGGCGTAACGGCCGGGGGCGCGGCGGAGGCGGCGAGGGCGCGCAGGCGTAGCAGCGCCACGGAGCCCTCGGCGCCGGCCAGGGCGAGGGCCTCGCCGGGCGCGAGGCTCAGGCCCACGGTGCTCAGCCCGGGCGGCAGGGCCACGCGCCGGGCGCCCACGACGAACTCGCCCGCGCCGAGGGCGGCCACGTCGAGCTCGACGCGCAGCCCCGTGGGGGCGCCCAGCTCCAGCTCGGCCGCGCCGGCGCGCAAGCCCCTCGGCGTGGGCTCCAGCTCGAGCGCGTGGGGAAAGCGGGGGTGGAACTGGCCCGGCACGGTCGCGGCGAGGGGCAGGCTGGCCAGGAGGGCGGGGTCGCGCCGGTAGAGGGCCAGGCCGTCGCCCGACCAGACCAGGCCGGCGGTGGCGAAGCCGTAGGCCCGCGGGTCCTCCGCGTCGCCGAGCAGTCCGGCCTCGAAGACCTGGCCCGGCCGCGGGGCCGCGAGGGCGGCGTAGAAGCGCGGGCGGGCCGGGCCGTAGAACGAGTGGCCGCAGGCGGCGAGGCGCCGGACGACGCCGAGGGCGAGGGCGCCGGGGATGCGCTCGTCGCCGGAGATGTACACGGCCCCGCCCGGGCCGGCGGCCCGCTCGACCGCGGCGAGTCGCGGGTCGGGCGGCAGCCTGTAGACCACCGCGGCGCCCACCTCGGCCAGGCGCTCGGCCTGGGCCGAGGCGTCGAGGCCGGCGAGCAGGGCCGCGCCGGCGGCCGGATCGAGCTCGTCGGCGTGGACCACCAGGGCGCCCACGCCGGCCAGGCGCAGGGCCGAGAGCACCTGCTCGGCCGGCAGGTCCTCGGCGCGGCGCAGCAGGTCCGTGGTGCCGAAGGGGATGAGGCCGCTGTACGAGGCGACCAGGGGGCGCCAGTGGCGCCGGCCGTGCCACTGGCGGGCGATCACCACGTCGAGGCTGTCGCCGCGGGGCGCGGCGGAGACGGGCAGCTCGAGCACGGGGCCGAGCCCGGCCCTGGCGGGGTCAGCGAGCCAGGCGTAGACCGGGGGCGCCGCGGTGAGCTGCGGGCCCGCCGGCAGGCCGAAGGGGGGCGCGGCCTGCTCGGCCAGCACCACGGCGAGGGCGGCGGCGCCGAGGGCGACGCGCCAGCGGGGGCGCAGGCGGGCGAGCAGAGCGGCCAGGGCCACGGCCGCCAGGACGGCGAGGGCCAGGGTGACGAGCAGGCCCCAGCGGGACGGCACGCGCAGGGCCCCGAAGCCGGGCACGCTGGTGTAGAGCAGCAGGTAGGGCAGCGGCAGCGGCAGCGGGTCGGCGAAGCGCACCAGGCGCAGCCCGGTGCCGAGCGAGAGCAGGAAGGCCGCGCCGGCGACGCACAGCCAAAACGCGCCGTCGAGGGGCGAAATTGGGCCGGAGGTCCTGCGCGAAAAACGGCGCAGGGCCCCGTTCAGGATCATCCCCCCGCCGCCGAGGGCCAGCAGGGCCACGAGGAGCCCGGGGAAGAGCACCATCTCGCCGGCGTCAACCACGCGCTCGCCGAGGCGGGCGTAGAGCAGGTTGCTCTGGGTGACCGAGACGTAGGCCCGCAGCGGCGCCGACCAGCCGTCGAGCTCGCGCACGGAGCGGACGATCGCGAGGCTGCCGTAGACCCGCACGAAGGGCAGGGTGAACGGCAGAGTCACGGCGGCGCCGACCCCGCCGGCCAGGGCGAGGAGCGCGGCCTGGCGCCATGGCAGGGGCGCGCCGCGGCGCAGGCGGCCCCAGAGGGCGCCCGCGGCCCAGAGGAGGGCGTAGCCGCCGAGCAGGGCGGCCGCGAAGTAGGCGTAGTAGAGGGCCGTCACCGCCTGGAGGCCGGCGAACAGCCCGCAGAGCAGCGCGTCGGACAGGCGCCCGCCGCCCGCCGCCCGCGGGCGCAGCAGGCGGCGGAGGAAGAGGAGGGCGAAGACCATCCAGGGCGTCTGGAGCAAGTTGAGCTGGGTGAGGTGGGCGAAGCGGTAGGCGCAGAAGGCGAAGGCGGCGCCGGCCACGAAGGCGGGCCATGGGCCGGCGCCGGGCAGTGTGTCGCGGACGAGCAGGAAGACCGCCCACCCGCTCAGGGCGAAGCTGAGCAGGACGAGCAGATTGTGGGCGAGCAGCGGCTCGCCCGTGGACCAGGTGAGGGGCGCGGTCAGGGCGGAGAGCAGCAGATGGCTATCGTGGAAGGCGAGGGTGTCGGGGTAGGGGTAAAAGATCGGCGCGTCCCAGACAGCCGCGGGGGCCGAGCCGAGGGCGTGGGCGTTCCAGGCGACGATCCACGCCTGGAGCAGGGCGTCGCCGAGGCCGGGCAGGCCGTCGCCCAGGTGCCGGGCGAGGGGCCAGGTCATCAGGACGCTGAGGGCCAGGTAGGCGAGGGGGGGCCAGCTGCGGCGCACGCGGGGCATCTGTTCCTACCGCCGCGACAGCCAGCGCATCAGGCGGGGCATGCTGCGCCTGGCGCCGGCGGCGAGGGCGGGCTGCTGCACGAGGTCCTCGGGCAGATCGACCGGGAGCAGGGCCTTGAGGGCGCCGGGGACCACCGCGAAGGTCATCGGCGTGACGCCGATCGGGTCGCCGTCAACCTGCACGGGGAGGCTGGGCCGGGACATGACCTGGACCGTGCGAGCGCGGTAGTAGGCGATCTCGGGGTCCTCGCTGTAGCGGCGGAGGAGGATCGCGATCATGCGACGCACGGCGGCCAGGCCGTTATCGCCCTTGAAGACGGCCACGTCGAGCATGCCGTCGTCAATGCTGGCCCTGTGGGTGATCTTGACCAGGCCGCCGTAGAGCTGGGTGTTGCCGACGACGACCATCAGCACGCGGCCGCGGGTGGGCCGGCCGTCGAGGACCAGGCGCATGCGGGCGCCGCGGAAGCTGAACGCCTGACCGACGCCGCGCAGCACGTAGGCGAGGGCGCCGAGGCGGCGCTTCTCGTCGGGGCGGACGCCCGCGGTGATCGCGGCGTCGAAGCCGATGCCGGCCATCAGCAGGAAGTAGCGCTCGCCGGCCTTGCCGAGGTCGATCCGGCGCGGGCGCCAGGCGAGGATGGCCTCGGCGGCGGCGCGGGGCTGGAGGGGCAGGCGCAGCTCGCGGGCCCAGACGTTCATCGTGCCGAGGGGCAGGGGCGCCAGGGCGGTGGCCGTGCCGGCCAGCCCGTTGATCACCTCGTTGATCGTGCCGTCGCCGCCGGCGGCCACCACCAGGTCGTAGCCCGTCTCCGCGGCCATGCGGGCCAGGCGGCTGCCGTCGCCGGCGGCGCGGGTCGGCGCGACGCTGACCTCCCAGCCGTGGTCGCGCCAGACCTCGGCGGCGGCGCCGAGCTCGCGCTCCAGGGCCTCGGCCTGGCCGGCGTAGGGGTTGAACACGAGCATTGTGCGCATAGGTGCCATCCGGGCGCTGCGAAGCCGCCCCGAAGTATACCACAGGGCCTCGCGGGGGCCCGCCGGGCCCGAGAGGATGGTACAATAGGGCCCATCCGGCGTGAGCCTGGCAGGAGCAACACATGAGCGACCAGAGCCGACGCCCTGAGGCCGCCGACGGTGGCCCTCGCCCCGGCGCCCCGCGCCGGCCCGCGGCGGGCCAGGCCCCGGCGCCGGGCGCCTGCCGGCGCCAGCCCCCCGACGAGGCGAGCTGCCCCGCCTGCGGCGACGAGCTGCATCTCTGGGCAAACTACCACCGCTGCCGCAACTGCGGCTATAAGGAGAGTTGCTGCTTCTAATGCGGAATTCGCCCTCCTGGGCGGGCCGCGCGGCGCTGTTGACACCCCATAGCCTTTGCTGTACCATACGCGCTACGCCGCGGCCCGCTGGGTTCTCCGGCCGCCACGCGGCCGGGCAGATGTGGCCAGCGGGCGGAACTAAGTATGCAAGATCACGTTGAGCAGTTTTTACGCCACATGGCGACCGAGCGCGGGATGTCGGCCAACACCACGGCCGCCTACCGCACCGACCTCGACCAGCTCTGCGGCTTTCTGCGCGGGCAGGAGGTCGCCGAGTGGCCCGCGGTCACGCACGACCATGTGCTGGGTTTCCTGATCTTCCTGCGCGAGCGGCGCTACGCCACCAGCACCGTGGCCCGGCGCACGGCCGCGGTCAAGTCGTTCTTCGGCTACCTGGTCAGCCAGCAGCTCATCCCCCTCGACCCGACCGAGCAGATCGACTCGCCCAAGGTTGACCGCTTCCCGCCGAAGGCGATCTCGCCTCACCAGGTTGACGAGCTGCTCGAGCTGCCGCTGCGCTCCTCCTCGCCCGAGGGCCTGCGCGACAAGGCCATGCTCGAGCTGCTCTACGCCACGGGCATGCGCGTGAGCGAGCTGGTGGCCCTCGAGGTCGCCGACGTGGCGCTCGAGAAGCTGACGGTGCGCTGCGCCGGGCGCAACGGCCGCGAGCGCGTGCTCCCGCTCACCGAGACCGCCGCCACGGCCCTCGAGGAGTACCTCGACCCCTCGCGCCCGCAGCTCGCCCGCAACAGCGCCGAGCAGAGCAGCGCCCTCTTCCTCAACCACCGCGGCAAGCGCCTCACCAGGCAGGGCTTCTGGCTCATCCTCAAGGGCTACGCCGAGGAGGTCGGCCTCCACGACCTGACGCCCCACACCCTGCGCCACTCGTTCGCCGCCCACATGCTCAGCGGCGGCGCCGAGCTCCGCGAGGTCCAGGAGCGCCTGGGCCACGCCTCCCTCTCAACGACGCAGATCTACACCCACATGCACGTCGAGAAGCCCGGCGCCAAGGGCCGCCCCGCCTCGCCGGACGCCGAGCGCGACCTCGGGCGCCGCAACGGCCACCACCCCGAGCTGGTCGCCCAGGCCGAGACCGAGGAGTAGGCCCGCGCCCTGTGGTATACTGGCGCGCAAGGGCGCGGCGTGCCGCGCCCACCATCAGGCGACGATCCGGAGGAGTACCCCGGGATCGGCCCGCAGCGAGCCGGGGCGCGGTGTGAGCCCGGCGGCGCGGACCGGGGGAAGGGCGCCGGGGAGCCTGCCCGACGCGGGGAGCCGCGTCGTACCAAGAGTGAGCGCGCGCCCAGGGCGCCGCTAACTGGGGTGGAACCGCGCATCGCCGATGCGTCCCCAGGCGAGCAACCGTCGCCTGGGGCTTTTTGTTACCCCGGGCTCTGAAGAGGAGCATCGCCATGCCCGCCGTCTCGATGGACCAGATCGTCTCGCTGTGCAAGCGCCGCGGCCTGATCTTCCCCGGCTCCGAGATCTATGGGGGGCTCCAGGGCGCCTACGACTTTGGCCCCCTCGGCGTCGAGCTGAAGAACAACATCGTGAACGACTGGTGGCGCGCCAACGTCTACGAGCGCGACGACATGGAGGGCCTCGACGCCGCCATCCTCATGAACCGGCTGGTCTGGAAGTACTCCGGCCACGAGGAGACCTTCAACGACCCCCTGGTTGACTGCCGCAACTGCAAGAGCCGCTGGCGCGCCGACCACCTCGAGGGCAAGTGCCCCAACTGCGGCTCCGCCGACCTGACCGAGCCCCGGCCCTTCAACATGATGTTCAGGACCCAGGTGGGCCCCGTGGCCGAGGGCGGCAGCTTCGCCTACCTGCGCCCCGAGACGGCCCAGGGCATCTTCGCCAACTTCGCCAACGTGCTCACCACCACCAGCCGCAAGCTGCCCTTCGGCATCGCCCAGGTCGGCAAGGCCTTCCGCAACGAGATCAACCCGCGCAACTTCCTCTTCCGCGTGCGCGAGTTCGACCAGATGGAGATCGAGTACTTCGTGATGCCCGGCACCGACGAGGAGTGGCACCAGCGCTGGCTCGAGGCCCGCCTGGCCTGGTGGGAGAGCATCGGCGTGCCGCGCTCGCGCATCAGCATCTACGACGTGCCCGCCGACGAGCTGGCCCACTACTCCAAGCGCACCTACGACCTGATGTACGACTACCCCTCGCTCGGCGCGCAGGAGATCGAGGGCATCGCCAACCGCACCGACTACGACCTCGGCTCCCACTCGAAGGACCAGGCCAGCCTCGGCCTGACCGCGCGGGTCAACCCCAACGAGGACAGCACCGCCCGCCTGACCTACTTCGACCCCGAGAGCAAGCGCCACCTGGTGCCCTACGTGATCGAGCCCTCGGCGGGCGTCGGCCGCTGCTTCCTGGCGGTGCTCTGCGAAGCCTACGCCGAGGAGATGACCAAAGACCCCGCGCCCGAGCGGCTCCAGTCCGTCGCCGACGCCCTGGCGGCCTTCCTGAAGTCGGCCGGCAAGAGCGAGAAGCTACGCCCCGAGCACCGCGACGCCATCCTCGCCCAGGGCGAGGCCCTGGCAGGCAGCCTGGTCGAGCGCCTGCCCGAGGTCGAGCCGCTGCTCGCCATGCCCGGCGCCGACGCGATCGAGCTGGGCAAGAAGCTGCGCGGCCAGGCCCAGCCCGTGCTCGACGAGCACTACCGCACCGTGCTGCGCCTGCGCCCGAGGCTCGCCCCGGTCAAGGTGGCAGTCTTCCCGCTCAAGCGCAACCACGAGCAGATCGTGGCGACGGCCAGGCAGATCCGTCGCCAGCTCCAGGCCGAGACGGGCGCGCGCACGGTCTACGACGACACCGGCGCGATCGGCAAGCTCTACCGGCGCCAGGACGAGATCGGCACGCCCTTCTGCGTCACCGTTGACTTCGACACCCTGGGCGAGGGCAAGGACCCCGCTCTCAAGGGCACGGTGACGGTGCGCGACCGCGACACCATGGCCCAGGAGCGGGTGCCGATCGCCGAGCTCCAGCCCTACCTCCGCGAGAAGCTGCGCGCCTGACGGCGTGGATCGGCGCGGGTGAAAGAGGTGGGAGGGCCTATGTCCGAAGGACAGTTCACCATCCCGGCCAGGCTCTACCTGAGCGAGGCCCAGCGGGCGAAGCTCCAGCACCTGCTGGCGGGGCTGGACCGCGAGCTAGACGACTGGCTGACCGAGCTGGTCGCGGCGCGGCTCGACGCGCTGCCCGACCCGCCGCCTGCGGCCACGGCGGGCGCGGGCGGCCAGGGGGCCGAGGAGCTGCGGCGCCGGCGCGCCGAGCTGCGGCGGCTGCGCCCGCGCCTGGGCGACCCCCACAACCCGCCGCCGCCCTGGCTCGTCCAGCTGGTGGCCGACCTCGAGGCCGAGGTGCGCCGGCTCGAGCGGGCCGCCGGGGGCGGCGCCGATGGCTAAGATCCGCCTCGACAACCTGCTGGTGGCCCGCGGCCTGGCCGAGAGCCGCAGCAAGGCCCAGGCCCTGGTGATGGCGGGCAGCGTGCGCGTGGGCGGACAGCCCGCCAGCAAGCCGGGCGCCCTGGTAGACGAGGCCGCCGCGCTCGAGGTGACGGCCCCCCTGCCCTACGCGAGCCGCGGCGGCTACAAGCTGGCCCACGCCTTCGACCACTTCGGCCTCGACCCGCGGGGCCTGGTGGCCCTCGACGCCGGCGCCTCGACCGGCGGCTTCACCGACGTGCTGCTGCAGCGCGGGGCCGCCAGGGTCTACGCCGTTGACGTCGGCTACGGCATCCTCGACTACCGGCTGCGGGCCGACCCCCGCGTGATCGCCCTCGAGCGGACCAATATCCGCCACCTCGAGGCCCTCCCCCCGCCGCCGGGAGGCCGGGAGAGCGAGCGACCAGAAGCGGGGGCGGTGCGCGCCGACTGCGCGGTGGTTGACGTCTCGTTCATCTCGCTCAGGCTGGTGCTGCCGGCCGTGCGGCGCCTGAGCGAGCCGCGAGCCTGGGTGGTGGCCCTGGTCAAGCCCCAGTTCGAGGCGGGCGCCGAGCAGGTCGGCAAGGGCGGCGTCGTGCGCGACCCGGCCGTCCACCGGGCGGTGCTGCGGGAGGTGCTGGCCTTCGCCGATGGGCTCGGCCTGACCCCGCGGGGCCTGACGCGCTCGCCGATCACCGGGCCGGCGGGCAACGTCGAGTTCCTCGCCTGGCTCCAGCCGGGCGGCGAGTCGCTCGACCTCGCGGCGGACGTGGACGCGGCGGTCGCCGGCTAGCGGCGCGTCCGAGCAGTAGCAATACTGGGGGGTTGCCGCCCCTGGCCGGGCGGCCAAGCTGGGCGGGCAGGCCCTGGCCGCCGTGGTCCTGCTGCTCGGCGGCACCCAGGTGCAGCTCTTCCCCCAGCCCTGGCTGAACTGGGCCCTCACCGTGGCCTGGGTGGTCGGTATCACCAACGCGGTCAACTTCCTCGACAACATGGACGGGCTCTCGGGCGGGGTGGCGACGGTGGCCTCGGCCTTCTTTCTGCTCCTGGCGGCGATGAATGAGCCCCGCCAGGTGCTTGTGGGCGCGATGGCCGCGGCGCTGCTCGGGGCCTGCATCGGCTTCCTGCGCTACAACCTCAACCCGGCGACGATCTTCATGGGCGACACGGGCAGCCTGTTCATCGGCTTCATCCTGGCGGCCCTGGCGATCAAGCTGCGCTTCCTCTCCAATATCCCCCTGGTCACCTGGATGGTGCCCCTCTGCGTGCTGGCCGTGCCGCTCTTCGATACCTGCCTGGTGGTGGTGGCCCGGCTGCGCCGCGGGGTCAACCCCTTCACCACCGCCGGCAAGGACCACCTCTCGCACCGGCTCCACGCCATGGGCATGACCAAGCGTGAGGCGGTGCTGACCTGCTACCTGATCGCCGGCGCCTGCGGGCTGGTCGGGGTCTACATCACCCAGGCCCGCCCCCTCGAGGCCTACGTGGTGGCGGGGGCCCTGGCGGGCGTCGCCGTGGCGGCGATCGTCTGGCTGGAGCGGGTCTGCCCCTCGGGGGTTGTGCAAAAAGGGTAGTGGGGGGCCAGGCCCCCCACACCAGCGCCGCAGGTCAGAGCGACTGGGCCCACGCCTCGTAGAGCTCGTCCCTGGTCTTGAGGCCGGGGCGGGGCAGGGCGTGGTTGACCACGTAGGTCGAGCCGGCGTGGCGGTTCTCCCACATGGCCTGGTGGGCCTCGGCGAGGCCGTCCCACTCGACGAAGACGGGCTCGGTGATGGCGAGCAGGCCGGCGCTGATCTCGTCGAGCAGGCGCAGGATCTCGTAGGCGTTGGAGAGGTGGGTGCCCCAGATGTTGGCGGTTGGCATGTAGATGCGGCGCTGACGCATCCAGATCTGGGGGGCGAAGAACGAGTAGCGCCTGCCGCCGAGCTCCTCGAAGTAGACGATGCGGCCGACGAAGGGCTTGACCAGCATGGCGCTGACGTTGAGGGCGTCGTGGCCGGCCCGCTCGACGATCATGTCGGGGTAGCCGCGGGGATTGTCGGCGCTGGCGAGGAAGCCGCCCACGGCGCTGCCGAGGGGCTTGAAGGTCAGGTCGTTGAAGCGCCTGATCGCCTCCTTGAGCCCCTCGGGGTCGGCCTTGGAGTCGGGCAGGTCGGGCATGGTGCTGGGCCAGTCGAACTCGTCGCCGTGGCGGCGCCTGAGCTCCTCCAGGCTGACCACGCCGCGCAGGGCGGCGCCGAAGCCGAGGCTGAGCACGAACTCGCGCTGGGCGTCGGTGTAGGTGACGGCGACGATGCGCGCGCCCATCGCGCGGGCGGCCTCGATCGCCTCCAGGCCGGCCTCGTCCACCAGGGCGCCGGCCCCGCCCACGCCGTAGTAGATCAGCACGGCCTGGCCGCCGCGCAGGCCGGCGCGGCGCAGCATCTCCTCCGGGCTGGCGTGGCCGGGCTTGCCGAGGAAGGTGAAGTGGTAGCCCGAGCTGGCCCCGTAGAAGGTCAGGGTCGGGACGTGGCCGTCCCTGGGCTCGCCGAGGAGCTGGAAGCTGCGCGGGAAGGCCTGCTCGCCGGCGTGCGAGATGGCGTAGTCGGCCAGGTGGTGCTGGTTCTGGCGCCGGAACATGTCGAGCAGCGGCTCGCCCGCCCGCTCCCACGCGGCCCACTCGGCGGGGTCGGCGGGGACGCGGGTGAAGATCTCGGCGAGGGCCGGGTCCTTGCGGTTGACGGCGCCCTTGCCGCCGGCCTCGACCAGGGTCCTGGCGCGGGCCTCGCTCGAGACCATGCCGATCACGCGCAGGCCGTTGCGGGCGGCCGAGCGGGCGGCGTCGAGGCCGGTGCCGGTCGCGGCGCCCTCGATGAAGATGCTCTTGCCGGCCTTGATCGCCAGGGTGGTGAACAGGGCGCGGTAGGCCGTGCCCAGGTTGAGCATGAAGCTGCCGGCGGCCTCGAGCGACATGTCGGGGGCCAGGGGCAGGCACTGGGGCGCCTGGGCCAGCATGAACTGCTGGTGCGAGCCGTCCGGCGTGTTGTAGCCCTGGATGACGAAGTCGGCCGCCATCGGGTCGAGGCCCATCATCGGCGAGAGCACGTTGCTCTGGCCCGAGTAGACCGCCACCAGGTCGCCCACCTTGAGCCGGCCCTCGCGGCGCAGCTCCTCGCCCAGGGCGGCCACCAGGGCCACCCCGCCCGAGCCGGTGATGTGCCAGTCGCGGTCGTGCTCGTCGAAGAGCGAGACCGGGATGCCGGTGATCGCCCAGATGTCGTTGAAGTTGACCTCGCTGGCCAGAATGTAGAGCAGGGCCTGGGTGGGGCCGGGCCGCTCGACCGGGATGACCACCTGGCGCTCGGCGTCCCGCGGGTCGCCGACCCGGCCCGCGCCCGTCGCGGGGTCGCGGATCACGCCCTGGGCGTACTGCCAGGCGGGCAGGGGCGTGACGCCGGGGAAGAAGGGCGAGCCGACGGGCAGGAGCTGGCCGGTCTCGCGGTAGATCTTCTCCTGCTCGGCGCTGACCAGGGTGCGCCGGGTGGGCAGGGGCGCCGCGCGCTTGTCCATGTACGCCTTGATGCCGGCCTTGCCGCCCTCGGGGTCAACCACGGCGGCGGCGAAGAGGCGGGCCTCGTGGGCGAGGCCGCGCTCGAAGCCGTGCTCGAAGCCGTACTTCACGGCCTCCAGGGCCCGCTCGACGGCCTGGCCGCGCCCGGCGCCGGCGGCCTGCTGGACGATGCGCTGCACCCGCGGGTTGGCGATGATCGCGTTCAGCTCGTCCTGCACGAACTCGGGCCGGGGCTCGTCCCAGCCGGCCACGGCCTCGCGGCGGCGCTCGAACGCCTCCTTCAGGGCCCCCTCGCCGGCGGCGTACTCGCGGACCAGGGCCGTGGCCAGGCTGAGGGCGTCGGCGGTGCCCGTGGCGAGCCGGTCAACCAGGCCGATCTCGGCGGCGTCCTCCGAGGTGATCGTGCGGCCGCCGAGGATCAGCTCGAGGGCCCGCAGGGTGCCGGTGCCGTTGGTCTGCCGGTAGAGCAGCCGGGGCAGGCGCTGGGTGCCGCCGTAGCCGGGCAGCAGGCGCAGGTTGATCTCGGGCTGGCCGAACTCGGCGTGCCCGTCGGCCACGCGGTAGTGGCAGGCCAGGGCGAACTCGAGGCCGCCGCCCAGGGCCACGCCGTTGATCGCGGCCACGCAGGGCTTGTCCATGCGCTCGATCTTGCGGAAGGCCAGGTGGGCGTTGTTGGGCAGGGCGATGGCGTCCTCGAAGCTGTGCACGTCCTCAAGCAGCTGCCTGATGTCGGCGCCGGCGACGAAGCTGCGCGTGCCCTGGCCCGTGAAGACCACGGCGGCCACGTCCTTGCGCCGGGCCAGGTGGTCCACGATCGTGTTCAGCTCGTCGAGGGCCCGCTCGTTCAGGGCGTTGACCGGCGGGTTGGTCACTGTGACGATGGCGAGGCGCTGGTCGGCGGCGAGCCTGTGGTACTCGATGCGGAAGTAGCGGTAGCGCTCGAAGATCTGCTGCTCGTCGGCCAGCTGCTGCCTGCGCTTCCAGACCTCGATCTTCTGGCCCACCTCGTCGAGGGACTCGGGGTTGCGCAGGGTGGTGGTGTCGCCAAGCTCCTCGCCGAGCATCAGGCTGCGCAGGAAGCGGCGCATGTACTTGCCGCTGCGCGTCTCGGGGAAGGCCGCCACCTCGATGTAGTCCTCGGGGACGGCGACGATGCCTTTCTCGTTGCGCACCAGGTCGTCGAGGCGCCGGCGGTCCGTGCTGGTGAGGCGGCGGCCCGGCGCCGTGAGCACGAAGGCCACCGGGGTGAGGCCCTTCTCGCGGTGCGGGGCGCCGACGACGATGCAGTTGCCGACGGGCGAGTCGGGGGTGATCTGCTTGTCGCGCAGGATGGCGCCCTCGATCTCCTCGGTGCCCATGCGGTGGCCCGAGACGTTGATCACGTCGTCGCTGCGGCCGTGGAGGGTGAAGGAGCCGTCGGCGTACTTCATGGCGAAGTCGCCCTGGACGTAGGCCCACTCGCCGTTCGGGCCGCGCTTCCAGTAGGTCTTCACGAAGCGCTCGGCGTCGCCGCGCCACGCGGCCAGGGGGCGCTCGCCGCGCAGCACGGCGTCGAAGCCGGCGGTGTCGCCCCAGATCGTGCGCGTCAGGTAGGGGTAGGGCGCCGTGATCACGATCTCGCCCTTCTCCTCGTGGTCGGCGGGGCGGTAGGCCGCGGCGCCGCCCTCGGGCGGGGCCTCGCTGGTCCACACGTCGCCGGCGACCCAGGGGAGCGGGTAGGTGTGGGCGTCGGGGCGCAGCGGGAAGTCGTCGTTGCCGTAGAAGTGGGTCCAGACGATGCCGCCGTGCTCGGTCGCCCAGTAGGAGTTGATGTACTGGGGCGACATCATCTCCATGCCGAACTGCTGCACCGCCGGGCTGACCGGCTCGGCGCAGAAGGTGCAGACGCGCAGGCTGCTCATGTCGTACTGCTGCACGTCGGCCACGTTCTGCGGGTTGGTCATCACCGACTTGAGGAAGGTCACGCCGGCCTTGAAGATCTGGACCCGGTTGCGCTCGATGATGCTGGCGAAGCGGCCGGCGCTGGGGAAGACCGGCGAGCCCTCGATCAGGATGCCGGTGCAGCGGCTGGCCAGGGTCGCCGTGATCATGTAGCTCTGGCCGGTGATCCAGCCCGGGTCGGCCACCACGAAGATCGTGTCGCCCGGCTCGGCGTCGAAGCTGACCTTCATGGTGTGGGCCAGGCCCGCCACGTAGCCGCCGTGGACGTGCACAACCCCCTTTGGCTTGCCCGTCGAGCCCGAGGTGTAGATGATGAACATCGGGTACTCGGCGTCGAGGGGCGCGCAGGGCGCCAGCCCCGCCAGCACGGGGTAGAGGGCCTCGACCGGCATGGCCAGCAGCTCGGCCTCGCTGCCCACGCCCGCGGCCGCGAGCAGCCGCTCGGTGGCGGCGCCGGTCAGTTCGTGGCTCCAGCGGTCGCGCTCGGGGCGCCAGAGGATGTCCTGGCCGGTGTGGCGCACCACGACCACGGCGTCCACGCGGGGCGGCGAGGCGACGAGGGCCCGTGCCACGGCGGTGCGGATCTGCGACTGGGCCGTCACGTCCAGCTCGCCCAGCTCGCCCAGGGCCTTGCCGACGCCGCGCATCACGTCCGAGCGCTCCACGGTGATGTCCTCGGCGATGGTCTCCCTGACGGCCGCCACGATGCGGGCGGCCGCCTCGGCGCCGACCTGCAGCTCGCCCAGGGTGCGCTCGACGATGGCGATGGCCGTCTCGACGGGGACGAACTTGTCGAGGGCCTGGTCGGTGTAGACCTCTTTGTAGGGGACGATCTGGGCGTTGCGGTAGGCGCCGTCCGAGGTGATCACGACGCGGGCGCCGGCGTTGTGGATGCGGTCGCTCAGGGTCTTGTCGGAGAAGCCGCCGAAGACCGGGGTGTAGATGATGCCGAGGCGCTTGGCGGCCTCGGTGTAGGCGATCTGGTCGAGGATGTTGGGCATGTTGAGGGCGATGCGGTCGCCCCGCCCGAGGCCCAGGCCCTCGAGCACCAGGGCGGCCTTGACCACCTCGACGAGCAGGGCCTTACGGGTGA
Organism: Chloroflexaceae bacterium; assembly: GCA_035327325.1. Taxonomy (GTDB): domain Bacteria; phylum Chloroflexota; class Chloroflexia; order Chloroflexales; family Chloroflexaceae; genus CAIWXH01. Next base: position 14,357 of record DAOLDO010000040.1, read on the forward strand.
GCTTCTCCTCGAGCACGGGGCCGCCGCGGCCGCCGTTGAGCGAGCTGTCCCAGCGGTCGCCCTCGAAGATGAAGGCCGTCTCGTCGCCGTAGCCCATCAGCACGTGGCGGTCCACCTCGTTGAAGCAGGCGTTGGTGAGGCCGCCGGCGAACCAGCGGTAGAAGGGCGGGGTGTCGCCGTCGAAGGTGCGGGCCCACGGCTGGTGCTCGGGGCCGTAGGGCACCTCGACCGGGGCGCCGGTCCGGGCGTCGAGGCCGGTCCAGCGGGCGGCTGCCTCGTCCCAGGTGATCCACGCGCCGAGGGCGGCGTCGTGCCAGTGGATGGCCGAGCGAGCGATCGCGCCGTGGAAGGCGCCCGGGTCGGCCAGGAAGGCCCGGCGCTGGGCCTCCCAGTCAACGCGCGAGCGGATCGGGTTGCTGCGCGGGGCGCGGGGCGGGGCGAGGGACGGGGCCTCGAACATCTGTGATCCTCCGGGTGCGGCTAGGCGTCGGCTGGTGGGGCGCGGGTTGCTGCGCGGCCCGGCCACACCGGACCGCGGGCCGCTGGTTGTGACGCGATGAACAAAGGGTCTGTGCAGTAGCGTAGCGGGGATGACGCACCCGGTCAAGGGTGAGTCGGGCGGGCGGGCGCCTACCCGATCTGACAGGGCCGCCCCTCAGTCCGCCGCCGTCCGCGCGCGCGGCGCCCAGCGGTAGCCCGGCGCCCGCGCCAGCAGCAGCGCCGCGGCGGCCACGGTCACGGCGCCGTTGAGCAGCAGCGCGCCCGGCGCGCCGAGGGCCGCGATCAGCAGCCCCATCTCCAGGTGCCCAAGGGGCGCCGAGCCGATGCTGAGCACCCAGATGCCCACGGCGCGCCCGCGCTGCTCGTCTGGCACCGCCATCTGGATCAGGGTCTGCTGGAGCACGTCGAACGCGGCGGCGCAGCAGCCGATCACGAGCAGCACGGCGCTCGCGACCGCCAGGCTCCGCGTCAGGGCCAGCCCCATGATCGCCAGCCCGTAGCTGAGAAAGATCGCGCCGAGCAGGGGCTCGCGCCGCCCGCGGTCGGGCAGCAGCGCCAGAAAGGCCACCGCGACCGCCCCGCCGAGGGCCGCCGCGGCGTTCAGGGTGCCCAGGCCCGCCGCCCCCGCGCCGAGCACATCCTGGGCGAAGAGCGGCAGCGCCGTCATGTGCGAGAAGGCGAACACCTCGCAGACGACGCCCGCCAGCACCAGGGTCCGCAGGGCGGGCACGCCGAGCATCAGCCGCGTCGCGTCGCGCAGGGCCTGGCGGAACGGCGGCGGGGCGCCCCG
>DAOLDO010000041.1:0-14169 GCA_035327325.1 Chloroflexaceae bacterium
CCCGACCTGGCCTACGGCAACGGTGGCGCCGGCGGGGTCATCCCGCCCAACGCCACCCTGACCTTCGAGGTCGAGCTGGTCGAGATCCGCCCCGGCGCGCCCCTGGCCCCCGCCGCGGTTGACGCGAGCCGGCTCACCACCACGCCGAGCGGCCTCCAGTACATTGACCTCGAGCCCGGCACGGGCCCCGAGGCGACCGCAGGCCGGACCGTGCTCGTCCACTACACCGGCTGGCTCGCCGACGGCACCCGCTTCGACACCTCGCGCCAGCCCCGCCGCCCCATGGGCCGCCAGGAGCCCTTCAGCTTCACCCTCGGCCGCGGCGAGGTTATCCCCGGCTGGGATGAGGGCGTGGCCGGCATGAAGGTCGGCGGCACCCGCCAGCTGATCATCCCGCCCGACCTGGCCTACGGCGACCGCGGCGCCGGCGGGGTCATCCCGCCAGGGGCGACCCTGACCTTCGAGGTTGAGCTGATCGAGGTGCGGTGAGGTGTGAGGTGTGAGGTGTGAATGTTTCGCGGGCGTGATCGTGGCGGAGTCACACCTCACACGGCGAGCGGAGCGAGCGACTCACATCTCAAGCGAGCGAGCGGAGCGAGCGATGAAGATCGAGAGGATCGAGCTGCGCAAGATCGAGCTGCCGTTCGTGGCGCCCTTCGAGACGAGCGGCTGGCGCGAGTACGCCAACCACTCGCTGGTTGTGCGCCTCTTCGCCGAGGGCGCCGAGGGCTGGGGCGAGGCGCCCGTCGGCGTTGGCCCCTGGTACAACGAGGAGACCCAGGCGACCGCCTGGGCGGTCGCCAACGAGCACCTGGCGCCCATGCTGCTCGAGACCGAGCTGGCCGCCCCCGAGGACGTGGACGCCCTCTACGCCAGGGTGCGCGGCAACCGCATGGCCCGCTCGGGCTTCGAGTTCGCCGCCTGGGACCTGTTCGGCCGCCTCCGCGGCCAGGGCCTCAGCCAGATGCTCGGCGGCACCCGCCAGCGGGTCGAGGTCGGGGTCAGCGTGGGCGTGCAGCCCGACCTCGACTCCCTGCTGCGCGTCGTCGCCGGCTACGTCGAGGCCGGCTACACGCGCGTCAAGCTGAAGATCAAGCCGGGGTGGGACCTCGAGCCCACCAGGGCCGTCCGCGAGACGTGGCCCGACCTGCGCCTGCAGGTGGACGCGAATAGCATCTACACCCTCGACCACGCCGAGCACCTGGCCCGGCTCGACGCCTTCGACCTGCTGCTGATCGAGCAGCCCCTGGCCCACGACGATATCTACGACCACGCCAAGCTCCAGGGTCGCCTGCGCACGCCGATCTGCCTGGACGAGAGCATCGTCTCGCCCGAGCACGCCCGCTGGGCGATCGAGCTCAGGGCCTGCGGCGTGATCAATATCAAGCCCAGCCGCGTGGGCGGCCTGGCCCCGGCGCGGCGCATCCACGACATGGCCGCCGAGGCCGGCATCCCCGTCTGGTGCGGCGGTATGCTCGAGACGGGCATCGGCCGGGCGGCCAACGTGGCCCTGGCCAGCCTGCCCAACTTCAGCCTGCCCGGCGACATCAGCGCCAGCGCCCGCTACTTCACCCGCGACGTGGTGCGCAACCCCTTCGCCCTCAACCCGGACAGCACCCTGAGCGTGCCGACCGGCCCCGGCTCGGGCGCCGAGGTGGACCTGGACTTCCTCGATAGCGTGACCATCGAGCAGGTGGACCTGGCCCTGTAGCGCGCCGGTCAGTCCCCCGTGGGCGTCGCCGCGAGCGGCGGGAACGCGGTCGGCGTGGGCGGCGCGCCCGGGACCTCGCAGGCCAGCTCGCGCACCAGCGCCCGGCTGTCGCGCACGCGCACCGTGAGCGGGTAGGTGCCGGGCCGCTCGCGGCCCACGTTGAGCACGATCTGGTAGCTGCCGTCCGACCGGCTGAGGGCGCCGCCCACGGGGCGCTCGTCGAAGTAGAGCAGCAGGGCCGTGTTCGGGTCGGCCCGGCCCACGACCGCCACCGAGGCCCCCGGGGCGCAGGTGAGCGTCTCGAGGCCGACCAGCGTGCTGGTGGCGCTCGGCGTCGGGCTGCCCTGGGGCTGGCGCGTGGCGGTGGGCGTGCTGGTCGGGCCGGCCGTGGCGGTCGGCGCCAGCGTGCCCGTGATCGTGAGCGTCGGCGTCACGGTGAGCGTGACCGTCGGCTGGGGGGCCTGCTGCCCGGTGGTCGCCGTGGGGTCCGGGTAGGCGCCGCCGCCCTGGCCCGTCCGGGCCGTGGCCGTGCGGTAGCAGTCATCACGCTCGGGCCCGGGCGTCGGGTAGGCGTCCACGCAGCCGTCCTGGGCCACGCTGGGCGTGGGCAGGGCGGCCACCACCAGCAGGATCAGCAGGGCCGCGAAGGCGGCCAGGACGGTCACGGGCCAGATCAGGCTAGGTCGCGACATAGGCGCTTGAGGCGCGGCCGCGCCGGGGCGCGGGCCGCTCGCTGGTCAACCGCCGGGGGCGCGGTCGAGGATCTCTTGAAAGACGGCGAAGGGCTGGGCCCCGATGATCGTCTGCTCGCCGACGCGGAAGACGGGCCGCGTGCGCACCCCCTCGGCCTGGGCCGCCGCGTAGTCGGCGCGGACCGCGGCCTCGTGGGTGCCGGCGTCGAGGCAGGCCTGCAGGGCCGCCGGATCGAGGCCGACCTCGGCGCCTGCCTGCAAGGCCTGGGCCAGCGGGTCGGCGAAGAGCTGCCTGTAGCGCCCGTAGAGGGCCGCGCGCAGCTCCCAGAAGCGGCCCTGGTCGGCGGCGCACTCGGACGCCTCCGACAGCAGCTCCGAGCCAGGGCCGATCTGCTGGAGGTGACGGTACACCAGCTTGACCCGGCCCGTGGCGATGTACTGCTCGACGATCTGTGGCTCTGTCTCCAGCACGTGGAGCGCGCAGGCCGTTCAGAGGAAGTCCGAGTACATCGTCAGGGTCACCGGGGCGTCGGGGTCGCCGAGGACGTGGTAGCCCTCGGCGGTGCGGCCCTGGGCCAGGCCCGGCGGCGGCGTGGGCTCGGCCGCCGCGGGCGCCCCCGTGGGCTCGGCGGTCGGCGCCGCTGTGGCCGCCGCGGACACGGGCGGGGCGGGCGACGGCGCGGGCGACGGCGCGGCGTCAGGCGTGGGGGGCTCGGTCGGCGCGGCGGCCTGCTCGGGGGCGGGGGCGCCGCAGGCCCCAAGCAAGGCGACCAGGACAAGCAGGGCGAGCAGCCCGTGGCGTCGGCGCATCGGTCCTCCGGCGCAGTGGTTAAATGTCCGTTGACACTCTACCACAGAGGGCGTCCCGCCGTAAACTGTCGCGCAGCTGAGAGGGATCCGCGCAACTGGCCGGCGACACGACAAGGCCCCCGGATTCGCTCCGGGGGCCCGCAACGTAGCGCCGGGCCGGCTAGGCCGCCGACGTCGGCTCGGCCCCGGCCAGGCGGGCCATCGAGGCGCGCAGCAGGGCCAGGTCGTCGTCGGAGAGGCGGGCGAGCAGGGCGTCGCCGGGGTGGGCGGCCTCGGTGAGGAGCAGCAGGGCGCGCAGGGCCGTCGGCCAGGGATGCTCGAAGGCCCCGTCGCCCGTCATGGCGAGGCGTGCGGGCGGCTGCTGTGGCTGGGCGTTCGGGCGCGCGGGAGTCATGGGCTCTCCTCTCCTGCTTCGATCCTGTGGGTAGTGTAGTGCCTGGGCCCCCCCGCGTCAAGGGCAATTTCCGGCCCCTACCCGAGCACCTCCAGCAGGCTCTCGGCGACGTAGGTGGGCTGCGCCGGCGCCCCCGGCAGGTCGGCGCGCGTGCTGTCCCCGGTGAGCACGAGCAGGGTGGCCATGCCCGCCGCGGCGCCCATGGCGATGTCGGTCATCAGGCGGTCGCCGACCATCAGGCAGCGCTCGGGCGGCAGCTGGAGCATCGCGCCGACGGCGCGGGCCATGATCGGCGAGGGCTTGCCCACATTCACCTCGCAGCGCGTGTTGGTGCAGGCCTCGATCGCCGCGATGATCGCCGCCGCGTCCGGCTCGCCGCCCCCCGGCACCGGGCAGAAGCGGTCGGGGTTGGTCGCCACCAAGCGCGCCCCCGCCCTGATCGCGTCGAAGGCCACCTGGAGCTTGTGGTAGGTGAAGGTGCGGTCGAACGAGGCCACCACGTACTGGACCTCGCCGGCCCGCTCGCTCATCGGGAAGCCCGCCGCCGCCAGCTCGCCGACCAGCGGCGCCTCGCCGCACACGAAGAGCGTGGCCCCGGGCGCGTGCTCGAGCAGCCACTGCACCATCACATGGGACGAGTTGACCACCTCGGAGAGGTCGGCCGCGAGGCCCATGCCGCGCAGCCTCGCCACGTACTGCTCGCGAGTCTTCGTCGGGTTGTTCGAGAGGAAGGCCACCCGGCGGCCCTCGGCCCGCAGGGCGGCGAGCAGCTCGCGGGCCCCCGGCAGCACCACGTCGCCCAGGTAGATCGTGCCGTCGAGGTCGAAGATGTAGCCGTCGTAGCGGGGAATGCTCATGGCGGCGCCGCGCTCCTCGGGAGGGCCGCCAGCCACGGGAGGGCCCGCCCTCCTGAGGCCCCCGCCCCAAGTATACCCGCGTTCCGCAACCCCTGGGGCGGTCGGCGGCCACAGGCGGGCCGGGCATGGTATATTTGTGCTAGGTCTGGGATGAGAGGAGCCGCCCATGGCGCACCCCCGCAACCGCATCGGCGTGATCACCAGCGGCTCGCTGGTGGAGGGGCTGACCGCCCGCCTCGAGGCCCGCGAGAGCGTCGAGGACATGCGCGTCGGCAAGTTCGTGGTGATCAAGGGCGAGAAGCACGAGTTCTTTTCCATGATCACCGACGTCGCCCTCGAGGCGACCAACCAGAAGGTGCTGACCGACCCGCCCGACGGCGACGCCTTCTTCCACGAGGTCCTCGCCGGCACCTCCACCTACGGCACCCTGGCCATGATGCCGCGTCTGATGCTCCCCACCGACCTGGAGGAGGGCCTGCTGCCGGTGAAGACCATCCCGCGCCACTTCGCGCCGGTCTTCGAGGCCAGCGAGGCCGACTTCCAGCGCGTCTTCGGGCGCGAGGGCGGCAGCTCGTTCGAGATCGGCCGCCCCCTCGACATGGACGTGCCCGTCTGCCTGGACCTGGCCCGCCTGGTCGAGCGCTCCAACGGCATCTTCGGCAAGAGCGGCACCGGCAAGAGCTTCCTCACCCGCCTGCTGCTCTGCGGGACGATCCACGCCGGCGTGGCCAGCAACCTGATCTTCGACATGCACAGCGAGTACGGCTGGGAGACCCGCTCGGAGGGCGGGGGCTTCGTGAAGGGCCTGCGCCAGCTCTTCGGCAGCGAGGTGCTGGTCTACACGATCGACCCGCGCGGCGGCCAGCAGTACGATGGCGAGATCGTGCTCGGGCTCAACCAGATCGAGATTGACGACGTGATCACGCTCGACGAGGAGCTCAACCTCGGGGCCACGGCCACCGAGTCGTCCTACATCCTCTACGATCACTTCAAGAAGGAGTGGCTGCGCGAGCTGCTCGCGATGGACGGCGAGGGCCTGAAGAGTTTCGCCGAGAGCAGCGGCGTGCACCTCGGCGCGATCAGCGCGCTGAAGCGCAAGCTGAGCCTGCTACGCCGGCTCCCCTTCATCAGAGAGACGGCCGACTTCTCCTCGGTGGACAGGCTGATCGCCGCCCTGGCGGCCGGCCGCCACGTCGTGCTCGAGTTCGGCGGCCCCCAGAACCGCGAGCTGGCCTACACGCTCGTGGCGAATATCATCACCAGGCGCATCCACCGCCGCTGGATTGACCAGACCGAGGCCTACCTGCGCTCGAAGAACGAGGCCGACCGGCCGCGCCCGCTGATGATCACGATCGAGGAGGCCCACAAGTTCCTCAACCCCCAGACCGCCCGCCAGACGATCTTCGGCACGATCGCCCGCGAGCTGCGCAAGTACAGCGTGACCCTGCTGGTGGTTGACCAGCGGCCCTCGTCAATTGACCACGAGGTGATGAGCCAGCTCGGCACGCGCATCACAGCCCTGCTCAACGACGACCGGGACATAGACGCCGTCTTCACCGGGGTGAGCGGCGGGTCCGGCCTCAAGTCGGTGCTGGCCTCCCTCGACAGCAAGCAGCAGGCCCTGGTGCTGGGCCACGCCGTGCCAATGCCCGTGGTGGTGCGCACGCGCCCCTACGACCAGGCCCTCTACGCGGCCGTGGGGCGCCGGCTGGCCACCGTCACGGCCCTGCCGCTGCCGGCGCGCGACGCCCAGGAGGAGGTGGACGAGCTGTTTCCGGACTAGGGTCCGGCGGTGACGGCTCGTGCCGGCAGGGGGAGGCCCCAGGCCCGGGCTGGCTGGCGCTGGTCGAGCCTGGGCCGGGACGCTCACGCCCCGCGGAAGGACGGGCCGCGGGCCCGGATCAGTACTTGGGCACGCTGGGGTCCACCTCGTCGCTCCAGCGCAGGACCCCGCCGACCATATTCTTCACCTTGCGGAAGCCGGCGCTCTTCAGCAGCTCGACGGCGCGGCCGCTGCGCGCGCCGCTGCGGCAGTAGACCACCATCTCGCGCGAGCTGTCGAGCTCGCTCATGCGCTCGGGCAGCTGGTCCACCGGGATGACCAGGTCGGTGCCGGGGATCGAGGCGATCTCAACCTCGTAGGGGTTGCGCACGTCGAGGAGGTAGGGGCGGTCGGCGCCGCGCAGCCGCTCGGCCAGCTCGGCGGGCGTGATCTCGTACTGGTTGCTCAAGGTGCTCACCTCGGGGACAATGCCGCAGAACTGCTCGTAGTCAATCAGCTCGGTGACGGTCGGGTGCTCGCCGCAGACGGGGCACTCGGGGTTGCGGCGCAGCTTCAGCTCGCGGAAGCGCATCGCCAGGGCGTCGTAGAGCATCAGGCGGCCCACAAGGGTCTCGCCGATGCCCGTGATCAGCTTGATCGCCTCGGTGGCCTGGATGGTGCCGATCACCCCCGGCAGCACGCCCAGCACGCCGCCCTCGGCGCACGACGGCACCAGGCCGGGCGGCGGGGGCTCGGGGTAGAGGCAGCGGTAGCAGGGCCCGCCGTCCTTGGGCGAGAAGACCGTGGCCTGGCCCTCGAAGCGGAAGATGCTGCCGTAGACGTTGGGCTTGCCCAGCATCACGCTGGCGTCGTTGGTCAGGTAGCGGGTCGGGAAGTTGTCGGTGCCGTCAATGACCACGTCGTAGGGGGCCATCAGCTCCAGGGCGTTGGCCGAGCTGATCTGGGTCTCGTAGGTGGTGACCTCGACCGTGGGGTTGAGGTCGTGCAGGCGCCGCTTCGCCGACTCGGCCTTCGAGACGCCGAGGGTCGAGGTGCCGTGGGCGATCTGGCGCTGCAGGTTGCTCTCGTCCACCACGTCGAAGTCCACCAGGCCGATGTGGCCGACGCCGGCCGCGGCCAGGTAGAGGGCCAGGGGCGAGCCGAGGCCGCCCGCGCCGATCAGCAGCACGCTGCCCTGCTTGAGGCGGCGCTGCCCGGCCATGCCCACCTCGGGCATGATCAGGTGGCGGCTGTAGCGGCGGATCTCGTCGTTGCTGAGGGTTGCCTCTGTCTGGATCATCGTCGCCCCCCCGCGATCGCCGGGATGATGCTGACCGTCTCGCCGTCGCGCAGGGGCGTGGCCTCGCCCTGCAGGTAGCGGATATCCTCGTCGCCGACGTAGACGTTGACAAAGCTGCGCAGCCTGCCGTCGTCGCCCATGAGCTGCCTGCCGAGGGCCGGGTGCTGCTCGACCAGGCCGCGCAGGGCGGCGCCCACCTGGTCGGCGTCGAGGCTGACGCTGGCGTTGCCCCCGGCGTACTGCCGCAGGGCCGTGGGGATGGTGATCGTCACTGCCATGGAATGATCTCCTCCTGCTCGAAGCGGGCGCCCTCGTCCACGAGGAGCCACGAGGCCAGCTCGGCGGCCCTGCCGGCCCGCACCGACTGGATCACAAAGGCGAAGCTGGTGCCCCCGATCGCCTGCGCGCCCACCCGGTCGCGCTCCGAGGGCGCGGCGGGGTGGTCGGGGTGGGAGTGGTAGACGCCGACGACCTCGAGGCCGCGGGCCTGGGCGGCGCGGTCGGCCCGCAGGTAGTCGCGGGGGTCGAGGTAGAAGCGGTCGCGCCGCGAGGTGGAGTCGTCGCCCTCGGCCAGGCGCACCTGCCCCGCCCAGCGGTTCTCGGCCTGGTAGACCTCGAGCACGAGCTTGCGCCCCTCCTCGATGCGCCCGAGCAGCAGCCCGACGCACTCGTCGGGGTAGGCCGCCTCGGCGTGGGCCGCGATCGCCTCGCGGCTCTCCGGTGACAGCGCAAGCATTATATCCCTTCCCCGGCGACGAAGTCGCCGCCCTCGTCCCAGAAGCGCTCGCTGAGGTAGCGGTTGGCGCTGTCGCAGAGGATGGTGACCACCGTGCCCGCCCGCAGCTCGCGGGCGACGCGCAGGGCGGCGGCGACGTTGGCGGCGGCCGAGATGCCGACCAGCAGGCCGGCGCGGCGAGCCAGGCGGCGGGCCATGGCGAAGGCGTCCTCGCTGCTCACCTCGACCGTCGCGTCGGGCGCGGCCGGGTCGAAGATCGCGGGCACGAGGCGGGTCGAGGCCATGTGCTTGACGCCCTCGAGGGCGTGGTAGGGGCCGTCGGGCTGCACGGCGATCGCCTGCACGTCGCTGTTCAGCTCGCGCAGGCGGCGGGCGGTGCCCATGAAGGTGCCGCTGGTGCCGAGGGCGGCCACGAAGTGGCTGACCCGGCCGCCGGTCTGGGCCCAGATTTCGGGGCCGGTGGTCTCGTAGTGGGCGCGGGGGTTGGCGGGGTTGCTGTACTGGTCGGGGTAGAAGAAGCGCCCGGGCTCGCGCTCGACCAGCTCGCGGATCGTGGCGATGGCCAGGTCCATGCCCTCGTCGGCGCGGGTGAGGATCAGCTCGGCGCCGAGGGCGCGCAGGGTGCGGACGCGCTCGGGGCTGGCGTTGGCGGGCAGGGCCAGAGTGACGCCGTAGCCCAGGGCCGCGCCGATCGTGGCGTAGGCGATGCCCGTATTGCCGCTGGTGGCGTCGGCCACGCGCACGCCGGGGCGCAGCAGGCCGCGGCGCTCGCCGTCGCGGATCATCCAGAGGGCCGGGCGGTCCTTGACCGAGCCGCCGAGGTTGTGCCACTCGGCCTTGGCGAAGACCTCGACTCCGGGGGGCAGCCCGTCGTCGAGGCCGCTGAGGCGCAGCAGGGGCGTGTTGCCGATCAGGTCGAGGGGGGCGGTCATGGGCGCCTCTGGCGGCCGTAGGCCAGGGCCGCGGCCTTCATGGTGTTGAGGGCCAGGGTGGCGCAGCGGGGGCGGGCCCTGGCCACCTCGCGGCCGAGCAGGTCGAGCACGGCCTCGTCGTCCATGGCCGCGAGGGCCGCCAGGGGCGCGCCCTGCAGCTCCTCGGCCAGCAGCGAGGCGGCCGCCTGGCTGATCGTGCAGCCGTGGCCCTCGAAGCTCAGGCCGGCGATGCGGCCCGCCTCGGGGTCAACCCGCAGGTAGATCGTCACCACATCGCCGCAGTCGGGGATGCCGCCGGGCATCACCACGTCGGCCTCCGCCAGAGGGCCGTGGTGGCGGGGGCGCTCGTAGTGGTCCAGCAGCCTGTCAATGATCGCCTGGCGGTCCATGATGACGCTCGCTCCGCTCGCTGTGTCCGGATCACCCGCGCGAACGCAGCGAGCCTCACCCCTTCTCGATCGGCAGCCCCACGCTGTTGCCCCACTCGGTCCACGAGCCGTCGTAGTTGCGCACCTGGGGGAAGCCGAGCAGGTAGGTGAGCACGAACCAGGTGTGGCTCGAGCGCTCGCCGATGCGGCAGTAGGCGACCACGTCCTTGTCGGGCGTCACGCCCTGGCTGCCGTAGAGCTCCCTGAGCTCGTCGGCGCTCTTGAAGGTGCTGTCCTCGCGCACGGCCTTGGCCCAGGGGATGTTGACCGCGGTGGGGATGTGGCCGCCGCGCAGCGTGCCCTCCTGGGGGTACTCGGGCATGTGGGTCTTCTCGCCGCTGAACTCCTGGGGGCTGCGCACGTCCACCAGGGCGCCGCCGCCGGACTTACGGATGTGCTCCCGCACCTGGTCGCGGAAGGCCCTGATGGTGTTGTCGTCGCGCTCGGGGGCCGTGTAGGTCCCGCGAGGGTAGCTGGGCACCTCCCGGGTCAGCTCGCGGCCCTCGGCCACCCACTTGGCCCGCCCGCCGTTGAGGATGCGCGCGTCCCCGTGGCCGAAGAGCTTGAAGACCCAGAAGGCGTAGGTGGCCCACCAGTTGTTCTTGTCGCCGTAGAAGACCACCGTGGTGTCGTTCGAGATGCCCTTGCTCGCCAGCAGCTCGGCGAAGCGCCCGGCGTCCAGGTAGTCGCGCACCACCGGGTCGTTCAGGTCCTGGACCCAGTCAATCTTCACCGCGCCGGGGATGTGACCGGTCTCGTACAGCAGCACGTCCTCGTTGCTCTCGACGAGGCGCACGTTCGGGTCGTCCAGGTGCTTGGCGACCCAGGCTGTATCCACCAGCACCTCGGGGTGGGCGTAGTCGCTCATAGGGGGCTCCTCTATCGCCAGTGATGTCCGGCTATTGTAGCGCCCGTGCCCGCTTAAGTCAAGTTCTTAATCGTTATACTCAACAAATACTGCCTCGCCCTCGGTGTAGACGCGGTAGGCCGGCACGGGCTCGAAGGCGGGCAGGGTGCGGGGCTCGCCGGTGCGCACGTCGAAGAGCGAGCCGTGGAGTGGGCACTCCACGCACAGCTCATCGGGGTCGAACTCGCCCAGGCTCAGCGATGCCTGGCCGTGCGAGCAGGTGTCGTCGATCGCGTAGAGCTCGCCCTCGGCGCGGAACACCGCCACCCGGTGCGGCCCGACCGTGAAGGCCCGGCCCTTGCCCTCGGGGAGGTCGGCCAGGGTGCCGATCTGGACTGTGGGCATAGGTGATCCCATGGCGACGACCGACGACACATCGCCGTCGGTCGTCTCTGATTCTGTCCCCTCCGTCGGCATTAGCCTACGGAGCCCTCCATCTCGAGCTGGATCAGGCGGTTGAGCTCGACGGCGTACTCCATCGGCAGCTCGCGGGTGAACGGCTCCATGAAGCCGAGCACGATCATCGAGAGGGCGTCGGCCTCGGGCAGGCCGCGGCTCATCAGGTAGAAGAGCTGCTCCTCGCCGATGCGGCCGACCGTGGCCTCGTGGGCCAGGGTGCAGCGGTCCTCCTCGATCTCGATGAAGGGGATGGTGTCGGAGGCCGAGCGCTCGTCCAGGATCAGCGCGTCGCAGTTGACGTTGATCTTCGCGCCGTAGGCGCCGGGCGCCACCTTGGCCAGGCCGCGGTAGGTGGTCTTGCCGCCGTCCTTGCTCACCGACTTGTTGGTGATCCGGCTGGTCGTCTCGGGGGCGTTGTGGATCATCTTGGCCCCGGCGTCCTGGTGCTGGCCCTTGCCCGCGTAAGCCACGCTCAGCACCTCGCCGCGGGCCTTGCGGCCCATCAGGTAGACCGAGGGGTACTTCATGGTCAGCTTCGAGCCGATGTTGCCGTCCACCCACTCCATGCTGGCCTCCTCGTGGGCCACGGCCCGCTTGGTGACCAGGTTGAAGATGTTGTTGGCCCAGTTCTGGATCGTGGTGTAGCGGAACTTGCCGCCCTTCTTGACCACCACCTCGACCACGGCCGAGTGCAGCGAGTTGGTCGAGTAGATCGGCGCGGTGCAGCCCTCGATGTAGTGGGCCTCGGCGCCCTCCTCGACGATGATCAGGGTGCGCTCGAACTGGCCCATGTTCTCGGCGTTGATCCGGAAGTAGGCCTGGAGCGGGATGTCCACCTTGACGCCCTTGGGCACGTAGACGAACGAGCCGCCCGACCAGACCGCCGTGTTCAGGGCGGCGTACTTGTTGTCGGCGGCGGGGATGATCGTGCCGAAGTACTGCTTGAAGACCTCGGGGTGCTCCCTCAGGGCCGTGTCGGTGTCGAGGAAGATCACGCCAAGCTTGGCCCACTCCTCGCGCAGCGAGTGGTAGACCACCTCCGACTCGTACTGGGCGCCGACGCCGGCCAGGAACTTGCGCTCGGCCTCGGGGATGCCCAGCTTCTCGAAGGTGTCCTTGATCTCCTGCGGCACGGCGTCCCAGTCGGTCTGGGGGCGCTCGCCGGCGCGCACGAAGTAGTGGATGTCGTCGTGGTTCAGGCCGGCCAGCTCGGGGTTGGCCCACATGCCGGCCAGGGGCACCGGCTTCTTGTTGAAGATCTCCAGGGCCTTCAGGCGCCGCTTGAGCATCCACTCCGGCTCGCCCTTCATGCCCGACAGCTCGCGCACCACCCGCTCGTTCAGGCCCTTGGGAGCCTTGAAGAGGTAGTTCTCCTCGTTGCGGAAGCCGTACTTCGTATAGTCAAACTGGAGATTGGTTGCCTCAGCGACCATTCTAAAACTCCTGTGCATAGGGGCGCGGCGCGCCCGCTCGTCGGGCCTCCGCCCTACAGCTCGTCGTCGTCGTGGATCTGCCCCACCCCGTACAGCCCGGCCTTGAGGGCCTTCAGCGAGAGCAGGGCGCACTTCAGCCTGGTGGGGTTCTTGCTCAGGGGGATGCCGATCAGCTCCAGCAGGTCCTCCTTGCTGTAGGTCTTCGCCTGCTCCACCGCCATGCCCTTCAGCTCGTCGGTGAGCAGCGAGGCCGAGGCCTGGCTGATCGCGCAGCCCCGCCCCGTGAAGCGCACGTCGGCGATCACGTCGCCCTCGATCAGCAGCTCGATGCGCACCTTGTCCCCGCAGAGCGGGTTGTGCTCCTCGTGGGAGACCGTGGCCCCCTCCAGGGTGCCGAAGTTGTGCGGGTACTTGGCGTGCTCGAGGATCTGCTGCTGGTAGATGTCGTCCATAGCTCTGCCCTACGCAAACAGCTTGCGGGCCTTCTCGAGGCCGGCCGCCAGGCGGTCCACCTCGTCGGCCAGGTTGTAGATGTAGAAGCTGGCCCTGGTGGTGGCCGGCACGTCGAGCAGCCGGTGCAGCGGCTGGGTGCAGTGGTGCCCCGCCCGCACCGCCACGCCCTCCCCGTCGAGGATGGCCGCCACGTCGTGCGGGTGTACCCCCTCGAGGCTGAAGCTCACCGCGGCGCCGCGGCCCTCGGCCGTGGGCGGGCCGTAGATGGTCAGGCCGTGGACCTCGGACAGGCGCTCGAGGGCGTAGGCGAGCAGCTCGCCCTCGTGCCGGTAGATCGCCTCCATGCCGATGCCGCCCAGGAAGTCCACCGCCTCGCCGAGGGCGATCGCCTCGCCGATGGCGGGCGTGCCCGCCTCGAAGCGCGTCGGCACGTCGGCGTAGCTGCTCTCGTCCAGCTCGACCAGCTTGATCATCGAGCCGCCGCCGAGGAAGGGCGGCATGGCCTCGAGCAGCTCGCGCCTGGCCCACAGCACGCCAATGCCGGTCGGCCCGCACATCTTGTGCCCGCTGAAGGCCAGGAAGTCGCAGCCCAGCTCCTTCACGTCCACCGGCATGTGCGGCACGCTCTGCGCGCCGTCCACCAGCACCTTCGCGCCGACGGCGTGGGCCCGCTCGGATATAAAGGCCACCGGGTTGATCGTGCCGAGCACGTTGGACTGGTGGGTCAGCGCCACCAGCTTCGTCTGCTCCGTGAGCTTGTTGTCCAGCTCCTCGAGGGCCAGCCGCCCCTCGCCGTCGAGGCCCAGGTAGTCGAGCTTGGCGCCCGTGCGCTGGGCCAGCATCTGCCAGGGGACGATGTTGGAGTGGTGCTCCATCATGGTGAGCAGGATGCGGTCGCCGGGCCGCAGGTTGCCGTTGCCCCAGCTGTGGGCCACCAGGTTGATCGCCTCGGTGGTGTTGCGCACGAAGACGATCTCGCGCTGGCGGGCGCCGATGAAGCGCGCCACCTTGCCCCTGGCCCGCTCGAAGGCGAAGGTCGCCTCCTCGCTGAGCTTGTAGACGCCGCGGTGCACGTTGGCGTTGTAGCGCTTGTAGTAGTCCTCCAGGCAGTCAATCACCGCCCGCGGCTTCTGCGACGAGGCCCCGCTGTCGAGGAAGGCCAGGCGCTGCCCGTTCACCTCCTGCTGGAGGATCGGGAACTCGCGCCTGATGGCGAGGACGTCAAATTGGGTGAGCGTAGCGGCCATAGGTTGGGGGCGTGGAGGAACCAGGTTCCCACACTGCTAGAGCTTCGCCTCGCTGATCGCCTCCAGCTCCTGCGCGGAGCGGGGGCGTGGGGGAACCTGGTTCCCCCA
>DAOLDO010000041.1:14269-15622 GCA_035327325.1 Chloroflexaceae bacterium
GATCGCCTCCAGCTCCTGCGCGGAGCGGGGGCGTGGGGGAACCTGGTTCCCCCACTGCTAGATCTTGCCCTCGATGATCGCCTCGAGCTCCTCGCGCAGGCTCTCGACCGGGATGCTGTCGAGGGCGGGGCTGAAGAAGCCCATCACGATCATGCGCTTGGCCTCGGCTTTCGCGATGCCGCGGGCCTGCATGTAGAACAGCTGCTCCTCGTCCACGTCGCCGCTGGTCGAGGCGTGGCCGCCCTTGAGCACACTGTTGGTGTCAATCTTCAGGCCGGGGATCGAGTCGTTGCGCGCCTTCGGGCTGAGGTGCAGGGCGTGCTCCTCGAGGCGCGTGCTGGTGGCGGCCGACTCGTGCTCGATCTTGATCATGCCGTCGAAGACGCTGTAGCCCGTGTCGTTGACCACCGTCTTGAACTCCATGAAGCTCTCGGCCCTGTGGCCGACGTGGCGCAGCCAGGGCGCCGTGAGCAGGAGCTGCGTGCCGCCGGCGAAGGTGGCGCCGTGCCAGGTCACCCGCGAGCCGTCGCCCTTCAGCGTGGTCTCGGCCTCGATATGCTGCACCTTGCCGCCAAGGGCGATGCTGGTCCACTCGGCCGTGGCGTCGCGGTCGAGCACGACCTTCTGGCCGCCGATGTGGTAGACGTTGCCGCCCCAGCGCTGGGCGCTGATGAAGCGCACGCTGCTGCCGGGGCCGACGAAGATCTCGCTCACCGGGGCGGCCAGGGCCGTGAGCTCCTGGTCGGGCGAGACGAACTCCTCGATCAGGGTCACGCTGCTGTTGGCTTCGGTGATCACCAGGGTGCGCGGGAAGGCCGTCCGCGCGCCGGCGGGCAGCGTGTAGCGCACGTGGAGGGGCGTCTCGACGGCCACGTTCTTCGGCACGAAGAGCAGGGCCCCGTCGTGCCAGAGGGCGGCGCGCATCGCGCTGAACTTGTGCTCCAGCGGGTCCACCGCCGCGCCGAGGTGCTGCCTGATCAGCTCCTCGTGGCTCGCCAGGGCCTCGCGCAGGGGCTTGAAGACCACGCCCTGGGCGGACAGCTCGGGGGCGCCGATCAGCTCGGCGGCGGGGGCCAGGGTGGGGGCCAGCTCCTCGGCGGCGAGGCCGCTGAGGTCGGTGCGGCGCCACTCGGGCGGGCCCGCCTGGGCGAACATAGTCCAGGCGTCGCGGCGGCGCTCGGCCAGCCAGCCCGGCTCGCCCGCGGCCCGCGAGCGCTCGACGATCGTGTCGGCGGTGAGCTCTTTGAGAGTGAGGTTTGTCATCTTACGCGGCCCCCGCCAGCTCCTCGCGCAGCCAGTCGTAGCCCTTCTCCTCGAGCTCGCGGGCCAGCTCCTTGCCGCCGCTGCGCACGA
>DAOLDO010000042.1:0-15613 GCA_035327325.1 Chloroflexaceae bacterium
CCCTGCCCGCGGCGGTGATCGGCGCCATCGCGGCCTGCGCCGACGCCTGCCGCTGGACCCTGCAGGAGCTGGAGGGCAGGCGCGACCGGCGGCGGGCCGCCCGCGACCGCCGCATCAGGCAGGCGCCGGACGGGCGGGCGCGGCGCCTCTGCGCGGTGGACGGGGCCCACGCGACGGTGCCGGCCGCGGGCGCCACCTTCGCCGCCGTGTGCGCCGCGGCCGTCGAGGAGGTCGCCCTGACCGACCAGGACGTGCTTGTGCGCCTGCTGCCCCCCGTCGAGGAGCTCGAGAGCATCCTCGGCGGCCTGCGCTGCGTGCTCGAGCTGCGCCTCCTCGCCCGCCGCATCCGGGCCACCAGCAGCGGCCTCTTCGTGCTCGACGGCTCGTTCTACTCGATGCTGCTCGAGGTCAACCGCCTGCTGGTGCGCTACGCCCAGGACCACAGGGCCGCCCGCCCGCCCGCCTGGTGGGATACCTTCCGCCCCCTGATCGAGGGCTTCTTCGCCGACGAGGACTGGCGCCTGGTGCTGGAGTGCCGGCGCGTCGTCGCCCACCCCAAGTCGGCCACAGCGGCGGACGACGTGCTCGAGCTGGCGCCCCACCTTTCGGGCACGGTCACCGACCGCACCCTCTGGACCAGCGTGCTCAACCCGGGCGAGCACTCGCTCCCGGTCAGCCTGATCCGCAAGGACCGGCCCCACCTGCTGACGGGCTACAGGAGCCCGGCCATCGCCGACTTCCGCGAGCGGCGCGCGGCGATCGAGCGTGGCTACGGCCAGCTCTACGTGCTCTACTACAGGCCCGACGGCGCCGGCCCGGCCTACCGCCTCGAGCTGCCCGCCGCCCTGATCGCCCGCGAGCCCCTCGGCGCCGTGCTGGCCACCTTCCGCGGCGCCCTGCGCGTCACCAGCGTGCAGGAGCCGCTGCCCCAGTTCCTGGCCGACGCGATCTGCCGGCAGCTCGGCCACGCCCTGGCCGCCACCGCCGAGGGCGCCCGCACCACGCTCCAGGGCGAGTTCGAGCTGAACCTCGTCCAGCGCTACCTCGGGCCCTACCGCACGCCGCGCTAGCCGTGAGCGACCGGCGGGCAGCGGTGGAGCTGGCGCAGGAATCGCGTCCAGTGATCGTTGCCGACCAGATTGTCGCAGCGCCGCGCATCGTCATCGGGCGGCGGGCCGACCGCGGCGCTGTCGGGGATGAGCATGATGAGCTGGTGGCTCCCGTCGCTACGGCGGACGAGGGCCATATAGACGTTCTCGAAGCTCGCCTTGGCCTCGGCCGCCGTGGCCACGTGGCTCACGGCGCCGATCTCGACCGGGTAGCGCGCGCCGGCCCCCGCTTCGAGCCAGACCGTCAGCCGCTCGAGCCTGGCGTCCGGCCCCGCGAGGGGCGCGCCGAGGCTGGCGGCGTTCGCGACGCTGACCACCTCGCCGAAGCGCTCGGGCGGCAGAATCGGTCCGGGGGCGTCTCCAAGGCGCAGACCGGCAAGGGGCTCATCAGCCCCGACCGACACCAGGATCGGCGTAGGGTCCTCGGGGGTGCGGGCGACCCAGTAGATCAGGCGGGCGTTATCGGGGACAGCAGCGAGCATCGCCGTCGAGCTGGCGACGCGTCTGGCCGCGTCGTCGCTGTCGGCGAGCGGGTAGGTCAGGCGGGCGGCAATACGCTGCACGCCGTCGGCGGGCGAGGCGATCATGGCGACCCGCTGGTTGGGCAGGGTGTAGACCGCCTCGACGGCCATGGCCCCCGCCGGCGCGGCGGACGTGCCGCCACCGGGGGCCTCACCGGGCGTCGGCGAGGCCGCGCCTCCAGCCGGCGTCAGAGGGGCCGACTGGCCGCATGCGCCAAGGGCCAGCAGCGCGAGCAGAAGCGTGGGCACAGCTCGAGACAGGTGCATCAGGGCCTCCCGATGATCAGCAGGTAGTACCCCGGAGGCTGGCGCGGGGCGTCGAGCACCCCATCGTCCTTGTCAACCACGCTGGTGAGCCCGCGCTCGAGCCTCCAGAGCTCGATGTGCCTGGCGACGCCGAGGTTGCAGCGGAGCCGCCGCCGCCCGCTCAGGAAGAAGGGCAGGGCCAGGGTCTCCTGCGGTAGCGGGGCCGGCACGGGCAGGACTCCGCTGGCCGGCACCTCGGGGACGCCGATGGCGCTGGCGACCGGCGTGGGCTGCCTCGCCCAGCGGACCTGGCTCGTAGGCGGCGCGGTCGGGTTGTTGAGGCGCCAGAGGCCGTGCAGCGCCGTCCCCGCGTAGAGCGCCCCCCCCGTGACGGCGAGGGCCGTCACGACGGCGCCGGCGGGCAGCCCGCGGGCCGGCGAGGGCTCCTGCTTCGCCCAGGCCCAGCCACCGGCGCCGGCCGGGGTGCCGACGAAGACGCCCGCGCTCGTCCCGGCGTACAGCCGCGCGGCGTCGCCGGCCAGGCAGAGCACGGCGCCGGAGGCGAGGTCCGCCGGTCGCGCGATCTGGGTCGGGGGGGTCAGTCCGGCCCCGCTACGCTGGGCCTGCCAGACCCCCGCCGTCCCGCTGCCGATGAACAGCACGGCGCCGCCCGGGGCCGCCAGAACGCAGGTCACCATATCGGTCAGGCCGTTGCTCAGGGTCCTGCTCGTCGAGCTGGCCGCCCCGTCAACCCGGCTCCAGACCGCGTTAAAGCCGGCGGCCCAGACCGCCACGGACGCGCCGGCGGGGCTGCTGACCGCGAGGTCGAGGGCCAGTCGCTCCGAGGGCGGAGGGGGGTTGCCGGGCAGATCGTTGAGCAGCCAGACCTCCTGCCAGGTAGGGCCGCCCTGGCGCCCGATGCGAATGTCGCGGCCGGTGCCGACGAACACATCGCCGTTGGGGGCCACCGCCAGGCAGAGGGGGCGCAGCGGCAGATCGGGGCCTACCTGGCTCCAGGTCGCGTCGGCCGCGGACCGGCGGAACACGGCCTGCTCGGTGGCGGCATACAACGTCGGCGCGCCGCCGGGCGCCTCGCCCACGGCCAGGTCAACCACGTCGCGCAGCCGCCCGTTGCCTGGCAGGTCGCCCCAGTCGCTCCAGGCCCCGCCCGGCGACAGCCGCATGACCCCGGCGTCGCCCGCCACAACCACCGAGCCATCGGGGGCCGCGGCGAGGGCCTGCACGCCCTGGCCGGCCAGGATGCCGCGTCCGGCGAAGATCACGCCGCCCGGGCCGCGCATATCCGCCCGCTGCTCGTGCTCGATGATGCCCTCGGCAAAGCCCTCGAAGCTCGTCACCCAGCCGCGCGCATAGTTGCGGAAGGCGTCCAGCACGGCCCGGTCGGTCGCGGGCTGGCCGAACAGCGTGCGCAAGGACCAGAGGGCGCGGGCGCAGACCATGCCGACGTCGTAGACGATCGAGCGATTACCCGCGGGGTCGGGGTTGTCGCCGGCGGCGATGTCGCCCGGGAAGAGGTTCGGCCAGGGCAGGTAGTCCTGCCCCGGCGTGCTGCCGGCGCGCATCAGGGCCCAGCGCTCCTGCCACTCGCCCGCCCTGTAGGCGGCGGCGGCGAATGGCTTGGCCGCGACGGCGCTCGGCGCGTCCTGCTCGCCGAGCGAGCGGGCGACGTAGGTGGCGAGCCCCTCGTTCAGCGCCCGGGCAAAGGGCGCGGTGACAATCACATGGTCGAAGGGGTCGCTGTTCAGCGTCCACAAGAGGGCGTGGGCGACCTCGTGGTAGATCAGCTCGGGGTCGTAGGCCAGCCCCCTGATCCGGGCCGCGCCCTGGCCCACGTCGTCGGTCTGAAAGTCGATCCTGCCCGCGGTGCTGTCGTCGCCGGGCCGGAAGTAGGTCACCAGCCTGTGGTTGCCGTTGTGGCCGACCTCGATCTCGATCGGTAGCCCGCCACGGAGGGGCCAGGGACTCGCCGGCGCCATGCCGGCCAGCCCCCGCAGGTAGGCGAGCATCAGCCGAGCGTGGACGGCGACGTTGTTGGCGGCGAACTCCGCGGAGTCGGTCTGCGGCAGCGCGCTCTCGACCCAGCCAGGGAGGCGGCGCCCGCCTCCCTCATTGATGAAGAGCTCGCAGGGCGGGGCGGCCGGGTTGACACCGCCCAGCGCGAACGTGAGGGCCGGCTGCCCCTGGCTCTGGGCGACGTCGAGCACATCCTGCGAGCTCTTGAAGACCCGCGCGTGGTAGTGCAGGGCCTCGGGGCGCCCGAGCACCACCCGTTCCTCGGCGTCTACCAGCACGGCCCAGCGCTGCCGGTCGTCGGGCGTCCCCAGATAGACCCGGTAGATCAGGCGGAAGTCGCCGGCGAACGGCAGCACCGCCAGCGGTTGCTCGTCCTCCCGGGCCACGCTCGCCCAGCCCTCGCGCAGGGCCGCCAGGGCCTCCTCGGGCCCGTAGGGGCCATCGGGGCTGGCGTAGTGGGCAAGGGCCTGACGGGCGCGCTCGACGGCCTCTTCGGGGTCGAGGGCCGGCGCGAAGCCCCGCTCCTGACGCACCGGAACATAGTTGCTCGTGACCGAGGCCCGCGCGTCGCCGCCGGCGAGGTGCACACTAAGCTGCCCGCCGAGCACGGGGATCCCGTCCCACGTCTGCCGCCAATGGACGTGGATCAGCTCGCCGGAGGGGCGCCCGCTCACGTCGTCGCCAGGCGGCACGATCACCACCTCGGGGCCGCGCTCGGGGCGAAAGAAGGCCATCAGGTCGTCCCGGCCCGCCAGGGAGCGGGCGGTGTCCTGAGCGCTCAGCCACCGGACGGCCAAATCCGCGTACGCGTCGCCCTCCACGGGCTCGTCGAGCCAGCCCCGTAGATAGGCCGGCAGCCTGGTGGCCGGGTGCTGGCGCACGCGCCACGGCCAGCGCTGCCGCTCGCGCGCGCCGCGCTCGTCGAAGCGGCCCCTGTAGGTGCCCAGGCTCTCGCGGGCAGCCTTGAGCTCGTCCGCGGGCGGCGCGTACCAGCCGCCCGCCCACCAGCTCTGTCCGGGCTCGGGCACCAGGATGGTGATCACGGCGTCGTCCCGCTCGCGTGTGCCTATGGGCGCCTCGCGGGCCAGGGACGACTTCGCCTGCGGGCCGACAGCGAAGCCGAGGGTGGGACGCTCACGGTCGGACATCAGAGCCCCCCTTTCCGTGGAGTCTGTGGCGTGCAGCGGGCGCGCTGGCCGTTAGGGCCAGAGCGCGCGGTACCACGAGACGAGGCCGAAGCGGTAGACCTGATCCTCGGCCAGCAGCAGCGGCATCTGGCCGCCCGCCGGGTCGGGCGCGAGGGCGATATTGCAGGCGAACAGGCAGCGCAGCTGGGGCGGATACTCATCTGGCGGTCCCGCGCCCGCCGCGAGCGAGCCCCGCACCACGGCCGCGCCCGAGTCGGCGACATACCAGTGCCGCGGCGTGGCTTCGTCAACATAGAGCGCCTGCGCCCGCCGAGCATCCTGCCAGAGCAAGGCAGGCCGGCCGCCGCGTCGCGGGATCGACCAGAGCTGGTACTCCTCCCCCGGGTCGCCGCGAAAATCGTAGGTCAGGGCGAGGATCGCGCCCTCGCCGTGGGCGGCAAGGGCGATGTAGCGGTAGCGCCGCGCCCCGTCGTGCAGCAGGCTCCAGCATGTGCCGCCGTCGGTACTCGCATAGATCCCCGCGTGTTCGGCTGGCGCTGTGGCCGAGCCCCAGGTGGCGACGAACACGGCGCCGGGCGCGGCAAGCAGCGCGCGCGCGTCCAGCTGCTCGGGCAGGCGGCCCTCGGGCGCGGGGCAGAGGGGCGCGCCGTCGAGACGTTCCCAGCCGGCGCCGCCGTCGGTCGAGCGGTAGATCCGGCCGGGGTCGCCGGCGACAAAGAGACGCTCGCCATCGTCGGGCATCACGGCGACGGCGCGCAGGCTGGCCGGCAGCGCGCCCGGCCCGACCTGCGCCCAGCCGACGCCGACGCCCTCCGCGCCGTCGCTGCGCACAAGGCCCGCCTGGCCCGTGGCCGCGTAGAGCACCCCTGGGGCCGCGGGGCTCGACGCGAAGCCCCTGACGGCGGCCATGGTCGCGCACGGCTCATCGCCGAGGGCGAGGGGCGTAGACACCGCCTCCCAGCCGGCCCCGCCATCTACGCTGCGCCAGATCCCGGTGTCGGGGCTGCACCCGGTAGCATCCGTACTGCTGCCCAGAAGGATGGTCCCATCCAGGGCGCCGAGCGCGATGGCCTTGACCGGCGGCCGCGGCCCCAGGGCGCGCCACCCCGGGCGCGGCTGGAACGGCGGGAGCGCGGCCAGGGCGGCGAGGGCAAGGTAGAGAGCGAGCAGCCTGGCCGCCCCGCGTAGCAGCCGGCCGCGGTGAAAGCCGAGCCATTCCCACCAGGCATGCGGCGAGCGCCGGTCGGCGGGGCGGCGCCAGGGCGGGGGTGGGGCGACCGGCGTGCCGTGCCAGAGGCGGCCGTCGCGCAGACGCAGCCAGAGCACCGCCTGCGACCAGCCGGCGCCCTTCGGCGCTTCGGCGCGCGCCGCGGCGAGCGCCCTGTCGATCACCCCGTCCGAGACCAGCTCGCGCGCGAGCGCGGGCAACAGAGCGCGCACGGCCTCCAGCGTGACCAGGTCGCGCATGCCGATCACGGCGGGCACGCCGGCGCCGGCGAGGGCGGGCCCGATGGCTTCGACCATCTCCTCGGCGCCCGCCGATCCCGCGCTGTGGCAGGCGGCGACGACGGCCAGCAGCGGGCGCTGCGGCGCGGACAGCACGAGCTCGACCAGCTCGCGCCCCGGCACATGGTCCGCTCTGCCGTCCCGCTGCTCCAGCTCGAGGTAGCTCGCCCCGCCGATCAGGCGCCCG
Source organism: Chloroflexaceae bacterium (assembly GCA_035327325.1). Taxonomy (GTDB): domain Bacteria; phylum Chloroflexota; class Chloroflexia; order Chloroflexales; family Chloroflexaceae; genus CAIWXH01. Next base: position 6,752 of record DAOLDO010000042.1, read on the forward strand.
TGGCAGACAATGATCACCAGGTGGGGGCGGGCGCGCAGCTCGCGGGCCAGCCGCGCCCTGGTGGCCGCGCCGGGGCCGACCAGCCGCAGGCGGGCGGGGCGCAGGGCGGGGCGCAGCTCGCGGGCCAGGGCCTTGCCGTCGATCGGGTCCAGGTTGAAGGTCGCGAGGTCGGTGGGGCTGGCGACGACGAGCAGCGCCCGCAGGGCGGGGCGGGCGGGCGCGGCTGCGGGCGGAAGCTCGCCGCTGTCCCGCCAGCGCGAGAGCAGCACCCGCTCGCTGAGGGCGAGGGGCGTGCCAAGAGCGGGGTCGCGCAGGGTCTCCCAGCGCAGGGCCTGGAGCTCCGGGCTCGCCTCGTCGAGGGCCACCCGGATGCGCAGGGTCGCCGCGGCGCCGTCGGCCAGAGCCCTGGCCGCGGCCCAGGCTCCGGCCAGGGCTGGGGCCGCGAATAGCTGCCCCGTCAGGGCCTCGCCGTAGACATCAGGGTCGTCGCCGAGCGCCCGTAGCGCCACCGGGTCGAGCTCGAGCGGGACGTCGCGGGCGAGCACGGTCGTGGCCTGGCCGTCGGGCAGCGTCAGCAGCACCCTGGCGCTGCCATCTGCGGCGGCCCCCATGACGCGCAGCTCGAGGTCGGCGATGCCCACGACGGTGCTCCCGTGACTGGGTTCGCGCGCTGAGGATAGAAGTGGCCGGGTCGTTGCCGGGAATTGTACCCTACGATCGGCTCTAGTACGAGAAGGGCGCTGGGACCGGCGCTTCTTGCAGCGCTCAGCGCCCCACCGGCCCGCCGAGGGCCGCCGCCACCTTGCGCCCGAGCACGGCGTAGAACGACGAGATGCGCAGGCAGGCCAGGTGGGCCGCCGTGATCGCCAGGCCGCTGTCGAAGTGCTCGTCGTCCACCCCGTCAATCACCCCGCGCACGGTGAAGCTGAGGAAGTCGTGGGGGTCCCAGACGTTCCACCAGTTGGCGAGGAAGCGCCGGTCGGGGAAGGGCGCCGCGACCCCGGGGCCGTAGCGCGGGTCGCTGGCGAGGAAGAGCTGCATCTCCTCGAGCAGCCCGACCTGCGACGAGACCGAGGCCCAGAAGTCTATGTGGATGTCGTGGTAGCGCGGCATGGCCGGCAGGAAGTGGGTCACCACGTCGTAGACGATCGCGCCGCCAAGGCTGTGGCTGAAGACCACCAGGGGCTCGCCGGGCCGCCTGGCCTGGGCGTCGCGCCCGCGCGCCAGAGCCTCGAGCACGCGCAGGGGGATGGGCCCCGGCCGCTCGGCGCTGCCCCGCTGCACGAAGTAGTGCAGCGCGTCGCCCAGAAACATGGCCGTCAGCTTGGTCTGCGGGCGGCGCATCACCGCGACGATGCGGCCCAGGTAGTAGCCCAGCCCCGCCGTCAGCCGTCGCCAGACCTCGGCCAGGATATGCCTGCGCCGCCCCGCCGGCCACAGGGCCATGAGCGGGTGGTCGCGGAAGACCGGCGGCGGGGCCAGGGGCACGCTCAGGCCGTCCGCCCGCAGCTCGACCCCCAGGTCGCCCCAGTAGGCGACGATGATCTCCACCTTGCCGGGGTCCGCCGCGATCGCGGGCGCCACGTAGTGCCGCAGGTGCCCGACCACGTGGTCAATGTCGGCCCGGTACTTCCTGTAGTACTCGCGCGTGCCCGCGCCGTGGACGAAGACGATCGGCATGGGCCTACTCCGCGGGCAGCCCGTTCTGGGCGATCACCCGGCTGTACCAGCGGGCCGAGGCCCGCGGCGTGCGGGCCTGGGTGGCGTAGTCCACGTGCACGAGCCCGAAGCGCGGGCCGTAGCCGTGCTCCCACTCGAAGTTGTCCATGAGGCTCCAGACAAAGTAGCCCCGCAGGTCGGCGCCCGACGCGATGGCCCTGTGAGCCTCGGCCAGGTGGGCCCGCAGGAAGGCGATGCGCTCCCGGTCGTCGAGGGCCCCGTCGAAGGCCGCCCCGTTCTCCGTCAGGTAGAGCGGCAGGCCAGTGTGCTCGCGGGCCAGGGCCACGGCCTCGGAGATCGCCGGCGGGTAGATCTCCCACCCCATGCCGGTGACGGGCGCGGCCGGCCGCAGCACCCGCAGCCCCGTGGCCGAGGCGGGCGCGGCCGCCACGACGGCCCTGGTGTAGACGTTGAGGCCGAGGAAGTCGAGCGGCGCGCCGATCGTCGCCAGGTCGCCCGGGCGCGCCCGCAGCCCCGCCAGCCGGCTCAGGAAGAAGCGCGCTGCCTCGGGTGGGTAGCGCCCCCGGAACAGCGGCGCCAGGAACAGCCTGTTGGTGATCGCGTCGAGCCGGGCGGCGGCCCGCCGGTCGCGCGCCCGCCCCGTGGCCGGGTGGCACGGCCTGATGTTCAGCACGATGCCAAGGCCAGGCCGGCTGCCCGCCGGCGCGGCGGCGCGGAAGGCCGCCACGCCCAGGCCGTGGGCCAGCAGCAGGTGGTGGGCGACCTGCCAGCTCAGCCAGGGGCGGCGCAGGCCGGGGGCCTTAGCGCCGTTGGCGTGGCCCGCGTAGGTGATCAGCATGGGCTCGTTCAGGGTCGCCCAGAGGGGCGCCTGGTCGCCCAGGGCCGCCGCCACCAGGCCCGCGTACTCGGCGAAGCGCTCGGCCGTGTCGCGGCCGGCCCAGCCGCCCCGCTCCTGCAGGGCCTGCGGCAGGTCCCAGTGGTAGAGCGTCGGCACGGGCGTGATGCCGGCCTCGTTCAGGGCGTCCACCAGGCGCCGGTAGAAGTCGAGCCCGCGCTGGTTCGCCGCGCCGGCGCCGCCCGGCTGCACCCTCGGCCAGGCGATGCTGAAGCGGTACGCATTCAGGCCCAGCCCCGCCATCAGGGCCACGTCGCCGGCGTAGCGCCTGTAGTGGTCGCAGGCCACCTCGCCCGTCGCGCCGCCGGCCACCCGCCCCGGCGCGCGGCTGAAGCGGTCCCAGATGCTCTCGCCCTTGCCGTCGGCGTCCCACCCACCCTCGATCTGGTAGGCCGAGGTGGCCGCGCCCCATAGGAAGCCCGGCGGGAACTGCATAGTGGTGTACACTTCAACTATCCCGTGCGACCAGCAGCCACGGGCCGGAGGTCATGATGCCACGGATCGCGGTCTTTCACGTCTCGGCGGGGACGGGCCACACCAGCGCGGCGCGCGCCCTCGGCGCGGCCTTCGCCCGCCACCCCGAGGCCGAGGTACACACCGAGGACGTCTTCGAGCACGTCAACGACCTGGCCCGCAAGACGATCACGGCCGCCTACAACGACCTCTCGACCAGGCTCCAGCCACTGTACACCATGGTCCACTCGGGCATCAACCTGAGCGACACCGGCAAGGCCCTGCGCGCCAACAGGGCCATGACCAGCGCCGGCAGGCCGTTCCTCACCCGCTTCACCCGCCACGTGCGCGCGCTGGCCCCCGACGCGATCGTCTGCACCATGCAGTGGCCGCTCCACGTCCTGGCCGCCTACGCGGCCGAGCGCGGCGTCCCGATCTACGCGGTGATCACCGACTACTCGGTGCAGAGCACCTGGCTGATGGAAGGCGTGGCGGGCTACTTCGTGGCCAGCACGATCAGCCGCGACGCGCTGCTGGCGCGCGGCGTGCCCGCCGAGCGCATCCACGTGACCGGCATCCCCGTGCGGCTCGCGGTCGCCGAGCCCAAGAGCCGCGAGGCGATGCGCCGCCGCCACGAGCTGCCCGCCGACGGGCCCGTGGTGACGATCTTCGGCGGTGGGGTGGCCGCCGAGCGGGTGCGCCACATGGTCGAGCACACGCTCAGGCTCGCCCGGCCCGGCGTGCTGGTGGTGGTGGCGGGGCGCAACCGCGAGCTGAGCGGCGCCCTGGCCGACCTGGGCGACGGCCCGGCGATGGGCCTCAGGCTCCTCGACTACGTCGAGTACGTGGACGACCTGGTGGCCGCGAGCGACATCGTGATCTCGAAGCCCGGCGGCCTGATGACGAGCGAGATCCTGGCCCGCGGCGCGCCGATGGTCGTGATCGACCCGGTGCCCGGGCAGGAGGAGTGGAACGCCGACTTCGTGGCCGCCTCGGGCGCCGGGCTTCAGGTGCGCGTGCCCGAGCTGGTGCCGCGCGCCGTCGAGATGCTCCTGGCCCGCCCCGAGCGCCTGGCCCTGATGCGCGCCCAGGCCGCCGAGGTCGGCCGGCCCCTCGCCGCCCTGGCCGTCGCCGAGCGCGTGCTGGCCGACCTCGCCGGCGGCGCGGGGGCAGGCGGGTGAGGTCCGCTACCGCTCGCCCGTCAGGCGCCGGCCCAGCTCCCGCGCGGCCTGCTCGGCGATCTGCTCGCCCGAGGGCCCGGCCACCTGGCGCATCGCGTCGCGCACCGCGTCGGAAGGCGGCAGCAGCTGGGCGTTGCACTCGCGGCAGCGCCTGGCGGCCTCGGGGATCGCGCTGAGGCACTCGGGGCACTCCTTGGTCGGCGCCGGCTTCGGCTCGGGCTTGTAGCGGTCCATCAGCCTGTTGACCGGCAGGACCACCAGGAAGTAGATCACGAACGCCGTGAGCAGAAAGGTGATCAGCGCGTTGATCACCGCGCCGTAGAAGATCTCCTGCCCGGCGAGCGTGAAGCTCCACTGCGAGACGTCGGGCGCGCCGCCGAAGATGCCGATGATCGGCGTGATCACGCTCTCGACCAGGGCGTTGACCACGGTGGTGAACGCGGCGCCGATCACGATGCCGACGGCCAGGTCCACCACGTTGCCCCGCAGCAGGAACTTCCTGAAGCCGCCAAGCTCCTTCCCCACCCCGCGCGCGACGCCCGACGCCTGGTCGGCGCCGTAGATCCTCGGAGGCATACGAAGGCTCCTCGCTATCTGGAAGATACGACCTGGGGCTCCACAATCAACAACCGTGCCATGCCATGACCTTTTTGACGCGCCGCCCGCGCCGCCCTATACTCTGTCGCCGAGCGCCAGCCCGCACCAGGAGATCAAGGCCCCGCTATGGAGATCACGATCACACCCGAGCGCCCCGACACCGCCGACGCCTCCACCCTGATCGCCGAGCTCGAGGACGAGCTCGCCCCCCTGTACCCGGCGACGAGCCGCCACGGCTACAGCGTCGAGCGGCTGCTCGCCCAGGGCGTCGCCTTCTTCGTGCTGCGGGCCGACGGCGCGCCCGCCGGCTGTGGCGGCGTCCAGCTTGTTGGCGCCGAGTATGGCGAGCTCAAGCGCATGTTCGTGCGGCCCGCCTTCCGCGGGCGCGGACTCGCCGGCCGGCTGCTCGCCACGCTCGAGGGCGTGGCCCGCGAGCGCGGCGCTCCCCTGCTCAGGCTCGAGACGGGCGTCCACCAGCGCGAGGCGATCGCCCTCTACCGGCGCTACGGCTTCGCCCCGACCGGCCCCTTCGGGCCCTACAACGAGGACCCCCTCAGCCTGTTCTTCGAGAAACCCCTGACCTGAGGCCCCGAGAGGCGCGGTCACGTGTCGGCGCCGCCGGGCGCGCCCGGTCTCCAGCCGAAGCGCAGCGAGGGCGGTCGCGGGGCTACGGCGCGATCAGCCGGCGGACGATCAGCAGCTGGGTGAGGGCGAGGGGCGGGCTGTGCCAGACCCCGGCGGGGCCGCGCACCTGGCCGAGGGCGTCCAGGGCGACGGGCCGCGGGCCGACGAGGCCGTCGGTGATCAGGGCCGCGGCGTGGGCCGCGGCGGCGCCGACGGCGGGCTCGATCGTGAGCCTGTCGGCGAGGTGGCCGTCCTCGTCGCTGACCTCGCGGCTGAGCGCGAGGCCGGGGAGGGCGGCGGAGGCCAGGGCGTCGAGGGCCGGGGCGAGGGGCTGGGCGCCCTGGCCGCGCCGCAGCGTCAGCTCGACGGCGAGGCCGCCCGGCGCGCCGTCAGGGGCGCCGTGGAAGCGCACGATCGCCGCGGCGCGGGGGCGCTGCACGGCGATGAAGCGGGCGGCGTCGCGCTCGCGGGCGGCGCGGAGGGCGAGTACCTCCTGCGGGGTGTAGCCGCGCTCGCGCACGTCGCGCTCGAGGCGCCAGGCCCGGCGCAGGGCCTCGTCTGGCTCGAGGTAGACGGTGAGGTCGAACAGGTCGGCGAGGGCGGCCGGGGTGAGGGTGAGCATCCCGTAGGCGACCACCAGGCCCGTCGCCGCCACGGTCTCCGGGCCGCGCAGCGTGCCCGAGCGGTGGTCGTAGACCGGCTTGCGGATCGTGCCGCCGGCCCTGAGGGCGGCCAGGTGCTCGGCCATCAGGGACAGGTCGTTGGCCTCGGGATCGGCCGCGGTCAGCCCGCGGGACGCCAGCTCGGGGCGCGAGTAGCGGTGGTAGTCGTCAAGGCAGATGGGCGTCACGCCGTTGTGGCCGAGCAGGCGCACAACGCCGCGCACCAGGGTCGTCTTGCCCGAGGCGCTATCGCCGACGAGCCCGAGCATGAGTGGTCGCGTGCCGTCCATACCGCGCGTGCGCTCAGCTGCGCGACTTCCAGTCGGCCAGGAACTGCTCGATGCCCCTGTCGGTGAGCGGGTGGCGCATCGCCTGCTGGAGCACCTTGAAGGGGCAGGTGGCGATGTCGGCGCCGGCCACGGCCGACTCGATGATGTGGCGCGGGTGGCGGATCGAGGCCGACAGGATCTTGGTGCTGATCTCGGCGTCCTGCCTGTAGACCGCGGCGATCTCGCGGATCAGCTGCATCCCGTCCACGCCGGTGTCGTCCACCCGGCCGACGAACGGGCTGATGATGAAGGCGCCCGCCCTGGCCGCCATCAGGGCCTGGGCCGCGTTGAAGCAGAGGGTGACGTTGGTGCGGATCCCGCGCCTGGCGAGCTGGTGGACGGCCTTGAGGCCCTCGGTGGTGCTCGGCACCTTGATGATCACGTTGGGGTGCCAGGCCGCGTACTCCAGACCCTCCTTGACCATGCCGTCGGCGTCGAGCGAGACCGTCTCGGCGCTGATCGGGCCGTCAACCAGGGTGGCGATCTCGCTGATCGTGGCCTTGAAGTCGGCGCCCTTCTCGCGGGCGATCAGCGTCGGGTTGGTCGTCACCCCGCTGAGCACACCCCAGCTGGCGGCCTCGCGGATCTCGTCGAGGTTCGCCGTGTCCAGGTAGAGCTGCATCCCACCCTCCTCACGTTGCGCACAGCCGACGGTTCCGGCGCATTATAGCACAGGGCCGCCCCCCGCTGCCTTGACGCGGAGTCGGCCAATCGGCTACAATCGGGCGCCAGCACGCAGCAAAGGGAGTCTCATGGCCCAGTTCCTCGTGACCGTCGCGCCCCGCGAGCCCGCCCCGGGCGAGTCCGTCCAGTCCCTCTACCTGCTCGCCGGGCCCGAGCTCACGGGCGACGCCGTCGCGCTGCTGGCCGCCGGCCTGCTCCACGACCCGGTCGTCCAGACGGCCGCCTGGCTCCCCCTCGGCCACGAAGCCCTCGCCGCCGAGCAGCCCCCCCACGCCGCCGCCGTGCTCGAGCTGGCCTACAGGCCCGGCGTCACCGACAACGAGGGCGAGAGCGTGCTCGAGGGCGCCCGCCGCCTCGGCGTCCCCGGCCTCGCCCAGGCCCGCGCCCTGCGCCGCCACCTGCTCCCCCCCGGCGTCAGCCCCGCCGCCCGCGCCGCCGAGCTCGCCGTTGACCTCGTGCAGACCACCCTGGCCTACGCGCCCGGCCAGGCCGCCGCCGAGCGCCTGGCCTTCTACCAGGCCCTGATCGCCCCCCCGCCCGAGGCCGCCCCCCGCGTCGCCGCCGTCCCACTCCGCGCCGCCGACGACGAGGAGCTCCTCCGCGTCAGCCGCGACGGCATCCTCGCCCTCGACCTGGACGAGATGCGCGCCGTCCGCGCCTACTTCCAGGCCCTCGGCCGCGACCCCAGCGACGGCGAGCTCGAGACGATCGCCCAGACCTGGAGCGAGCACTGCAGCCACAAGAGCTTCAAGGCCCGCGTGCGCTACCGCGCCGAAGACCAAGGACCAGCGACCAACGACCAGGGCCGCGACAAGGCGCTGTACCCCATGCTCGCGCTGCTCGAGCGCGGCGAGGCCGAGATCGACAGCCTGATCAAGACGTTCCTGATGGCCGCGACCGACAAGGTGCTGCGGGATCGGGCTTTGGTCTTTGGTCCTTCGTCTTTCGTCCTCTCCGCCTTCGTGGACAACGCGGGCATCATCGCCTTTGGCCCCGACCACGAGGTCTCGGTCAAGGTGGAGACCCACAACCACCCCAGCGCGCTGGAGCCCTTCGGCGGGGCCAACACCGGGGTGGGCGGGGTCATCCGTGACGTGCTCGGGGTGAGCGCCGAGCCGATCGCCAACACCGACGTGCTCTGCTTCGGGATGCCCGACACCCCGCCCGCGCAGCTCAGCCCCGGCGTGCTCCACCCGCGCCGCGTGGCCGCGGGCGTGGTGGCCGGCGTGCGCGACTACGGCAACAAGCTCGGCATCCCCACCGTCAACGGCGCCGTGCTCTTCGACCCCGGCTACACCGCCAACCCCCTGGTCTACGCCGGCACGATCGGCCTCGCGCCCCGCGGCCTGCACCCGCGCAATGTGCGGCCAGACGACGCGGTCGTGGTGCTGGGCGGGCGCACCGGGCGCGACGGCATCCACGGCGCCACCTTCAGCAGCGTCGAACTGACCCACGAGACGGCGGCCACGGTCGGCAGCGCGGTGCAGATCGGCGACCCGATCACCGAGAAGAAGCTGCTCGACGTGCTGCTCCAGGCCCGCGACCGCCGGCTCTACTCGGCGATCACCGACTGCGGCGCCGGCGGCCTCTCGTCGGCCGTGGGCGAGATGGGCGCCGAGTGCGGCGCCGCCGTCGAGCTCGAGCGCGTGCCGCTGAAGTATGCCGGCCTCCAGCCCTGGGAGGTCTGGCTCTCAGAGGCCCAGGAGCGCATGGTCCTCGCCGTGCCCCCCGCCACCCTCGACCAGTTCCTGGCCCTC
>DAOLDO010000043.1:0-15582 GCA_035327325.1 Chloroflexaceae bacterium
GAGGCCGGGACGAGGGCGGCCTGCTCGTCGCGGGTAACCTGGTCGGGGGTCAGGCCGAGCTCGGTGGCGACCTCCTCGGGCGTGGGGTCGCGGTCGAGGCGCTGGGTGAGCTGCTGGCGGACGCGGGCCAGCCGCGAGAGCCGCTCGCCGAGGTGCACGGGCAGGCGCACGGTGCGCCCCTGGTCGGCGATGGCCCGCCCGACGCTCTGGCGGATCCAGTAGGTCGCGTAGGTCGAGAACTTGAGCCCGCGCGCGGGGTCGAACTTATCTACGGCGCGCATGAGGCCCAGACTGCCCTCCTGGATCAGGTCGAGCAGGCTGAGGCCGTGGCCCTGGTAGCGCCGGGCGATGCTCACCACCAGGCGCAGGTTCGAGTTGATCAGCTGGGCCCTGGCCCGGTCGCCGGCGCCGACGCGCTCCTCCACCTTGCGGCGCTCGGCCGGGGTGACGGGGTGCTCGTCGGTGGCGAGGCGGTGGCGGGCCTCGCGGCCGTCGTGCATCTGCCATGCGAGCTCCTGCTCCTGCTCGAAGGTCAGCAGGGGCTCGTCGCCGATCTCATTCAGGTAAAGAATAATCGACTCAGCCGTGCCAGGGCTGGAGTACACCGGGTTGGTCATCGATCTCCCCTTTCCCGCCCGCCTCCCGGTGCTGCGAACCGGGGGCGGACAAAAGCAGGCGACAGCGTTCCCGTGTTCGTCGCAGGTCGGGGACTTGCCGGGATAACACAGGGGAGGGCCGGCCCTCCCTCTGGGGGACGTCAATAGCAAAGTATGAACCAGCGCGGTAAGAGGGGCGTTAGGGAGAGATTAAAACTGGATGAGAAGAAATTCAATAGGCCGAAGTAATTGGGGGGAAGAGGCAGGGAGAGACGGCCCGGCCGGGCCGTCTCCCGCGGGCGGGGGCTAGGCCAGGGCGAGGTCGCGGCGCTTCTTCTCGCGCCGGCGCTCGTCGGAGCTGAGCAGCTTCTTGCGCAGGCGCCAGCCCTTCGGCGTGACCTCGACCAGCTCGTCGTCGCCGATGTACTCGACGGCGTCGTCGAGCGAGAGGGTGCGGGCGGCCTCGAGACGGATATTCTCGGCGCCCTTGTTGTTGCGCATGTTGGTCAGGTGCTTCTCCTTGCAGACGTTGACTTCGAGGTCAACGTCGCGGATATGCTGGCCGACCACCATGCCCTCGTAGACCTCCTGGCCCGGGGTGACGAAGAAGGTGCCGCGGTCCTGCACGCCGTTGATCGCGAAGGTGGTGACCACGCCGCCCTCGGAGGCGATCAGCGAGCCGTTCTCGCGGGTCTCGATCTCGCCGGCGATCGGCTCGTAGCCGTAGAAGATGCTGTTGAGGATGCCGGTGCCGCGGGTGGCGGTGAGGAAGAGCTGGCGGAAGCCGAGCAGGCCGCGGGTGGGCACCAGGTAGGAGTAGTGGACGCTGCCGTCGTCGCGGACGTGCATGTCGCGCATCTCGCCCTGGCGGCGGCCGAGCAGCTCGACCACGACGCCCTGGTAGTCGCCGCCGACCTCGATCTCGACCAGCTCCATGGGCTCGAGGCGGGTGCCGTCGGGGGCCTCCTGGAAGATCACCTCGGGCTTGGAGACCTGGAACTCGTAGCCCTCGCGGCGCATGGTCTCGATCAGGATGCCGAGGTGCAGCTCGCCGCGCCCGCTGACCAGGAACACGTCGGCGCTGTCGGTGTCCTGGACGCGCAGGGCCACGTCGCGCTCGGTCTCCTGGTAGAGGCGCTCGCGCAGCTTGCGCGAGGTGACGAACTGGCCCTCGCGGCCCGCGAAGGGGCTGGTGTTGACGCCGAAGGTCATGCGGACGGTGGGCTCCTCGACCTTGATCGTGGGGAGGGCCTCGGGCTGGGCGGCGTCGGCGATCGTGTCGCCGATGCTGGCGTCGCCGATGCCCGCGATGGCGATGATGTCGCCGGCCTGGGCGCTCTCCACCTCCTGGCGCTGAAGGCCGCTGTAGACGAAGAGCTGGTTGATCTTCGCGGGCGCCTGCTCGCCGTCGCGGCCGATGCGCACCAGGGGCTGGCCCTTGCTGATCGCGCCGCGGTAGAGGCGGCCCGTAACAATCTTGCCCTTGTAGTCGTCGTAGCTGCTGGTGGTGACGAGGAACTGCGCGGGGCCCTCGGCGTCAACCTCGGGGGCGGGGATGCGGTCCACAATCGCCTCGAAGAGGGGCTCGAGCGACTCGTGCATCTTCAGGGGCGAGCGGCCCGAGTGGCCGGTGAGGGCGTTGGTGAAGATCGTGGCGAACTCGGCCTGCTCGTCCGAGGCGCCCAGGTCCACGAAGAGGTCGAAGGTCTCGTTGACCACCCAGTTCGGGCGGGCCTGGGGGCGGTCAACCTTGTTGACCACGACGATGGCCCTGTGGCCGGCTTGCAGGGCCTTGCGCAGCACGAACTTGGTCTGGGGCATGGGGCCATCCACGGCGTCAACCAGCAGCAGCACGCCGTCAACCATGTTCATCACCCGCTCGACCTCGCCGCCGAAGTCGGCGTGGCCGGGGGTGTCCACGATGTTGATCTTGAGGCCCTTGTAGGTGACGGCCGTGGTCTTCGAGAGGATGGTGATACCGCGCTCGCGCTCGAGGGCGTTGGAGTCCATCACGCGCTCCTCGACGGCCTGGTTCTCGCGGAAGATGCGGCTCTGCTTGAGCATGGCGTCAACCAGGGTCGTCTTGCCGTGGTCAACGTGGGCGATAATGGCGATATTTCTGATGTCGTTGCGACGCATGGGTTCCTTGCGCCTCGCGGGCGCAGTGGGGGCACGGCACGTGCTGTGCCCTCGACAACACAGATCGCGCCCAGGCGGCTTGCGGCGCGCCCGAGCGCTCACTCTGACTCTATTGTACCACACAGCCCGGCGGGCCGCGCCGCGGGCGAGAGGACACCCGCAGATGCCATATAATTACCGCGGCCCCGCTACAGGTTTTGGGCGCCCATATGCTACACTAGAGCCATGAGCCGCGCAGCCGCCAAGCCAGGGATGCCCGCAGGGCAGACAGCCTACCCGCTCGCGGTGCTGGGCGCGGCCGTGCTGGCCCAGATAGCCGTGGCGGTGGGCGCCTTCGGCCTCGGCGTAACGGGCTGGCCCCTGGGGGCGGTGCTCGCCCTGTCCGGGCTCAACCTGCTCGGCCTGCTGCTCCTGCCGGCACGGCGGTTGCCCCGCTGGGCCCAGCTGCTCTGGCTGCTCGCCCAGTGCGCGAGCGCCGTCGCGGTCCAGACCCTGGCCCCGACCCAGCTGATCGGCTACGTCTACCTGGCGATCGTGCTCCAGGCGATCGTGCTGCTCCCCCTCTGGCTCTGGATTCCCTTCGCGGTCGTGGTCTACGCGGTGTGGGGCGGGCTGCTAGCCATCGTCACGGCCAACTTCTTCGCCTGGCTCCAGGCCAACCTGGCCCTGGCCTTCCCCGCCACCTGCGCGATCATCGCGGCGATCGTCTACGCGCGCCAGCAGCGCCGCGACGAGCAGGCCCAGCAGATGCTCGCCCAGGTCCAGCAGCGCTACGACTCGCTGGCCACCGGCCTGCGCGAGCTGCAGCAGCGCGTCGTGCTCGAGGAGCGCCACCGCCTCGCCGAGACGATCGTCGGCGAGGTCCAGGGTGCCCTGAGCCGCACCGAGCAGAGCGTGAGCGCGGCCCTGGCGGGGGCCCAGTCGAACCTCGGCCGCCTGCAGGGCACCGTGGGCCAGACGCGGGCCTCGGCCGCCCAGGCGATCGAGCGGCTGCGGGGCGCGGTCGCGGCGCTGCGCGGGGGGCTGGACGAGCCGCCCCCGTCCTCGCCCCTGGCCGCCGTAGGCCCGAGCGACGAGGCGGTGATCTCGCGCCGCTCCAACATCGTGCTGACCTGGGTGCTGCCCTCGGTCTTCGTGTCCCTGGCCCTCGGCCTGACCCTGGTCCAGGGCCAGCTCGCCGTGGAGAACCTGGCCGCCCTCGCGCTCTGCTCCACGCTGCTGTTCCTGGCCTATGTGGGCACCCAGTTCACGCGCAACACCGCCCTGCTCCAGGTGGGCCTGGTGGGCCAGGCCGCCGTGGTCATGGCGATGACGGCCCTCACCCAGACCCTGCCCCTGCTGCTCGGGCTGCTGCTGATCCTGTGGCAGCTGGCGCTGCGCCTGCCCATGCGCCAGATCGCCCTCTACCTGGCGGGCCTGCCCGCCGCCGCGGCCCTGCTGGTCGCCCGCCTGAGCCCCGTGGACCTGAGCTTCGACACGCTGCTGACCGGCGCCGTGGCGGCGGTGGCCGTCGGCGGCCCCCTGCTCCTGGCCCGCCGCCAGCTCGACCGGCGCAAGCAGGCCGAGCTGCGCCTGGCCCTGCTCAGCGCCGAGATCGAGCTGCAGACGGCCGAGGTGCGGGCCCTGGCCGTCGCCGCCGAGCGCTCGCGCCTGGCCCGCGAGGTCCACGACGATGTAGGCTCGCGGCTGGTGCTGATCAACCTGCAGCTCCAGCTCGCCGAGGAGCTGGCCGGCGAGGACGCCGAGGCGGCCATCGAGCAGCTCCGGCGCAGCCGCGAGCAGCTCCACGACGCCTGGCGCGGTATGCTGGCCGTCGCCGACGCCGAGCTGCCCCTGGCCTGCGACGAGCTGCCTACGGCCCTGGCCGAGCTGGCCGCCCAGGCCGGCGGGGCCCAGATCCGCCTCGATGGCGAGCTGGCCTTCCTGCCGCCGCCCGTGGCGGCGACGGTCTACAGGAGCGTGCAGGAGGGCCTGACCAACGCCCGCAAGCACGCCTGGCCCGCGCTGGTCGAGGTCCACGTGCTGGCCCGCTCGGGCTACGTGACGGTGACGGTGACCAACGACGGCGCCGCGGGCGAGTCCCCGCCCCCCCGCGAGGCGGGCTGGGACGGGAGCTTCGGCCTCCTTGGCCTGCGCGAGCGGGCCGAGGCCCTCGGCGGCGGCGTCGAGGCCGGCCCCGCCCCCGGGGGCGGCTGGCGGCTGCGGGTGGTCCTGCCCGCCGAGGGCGGGTGAGCCGATGGGCGACAAGATCCGCGTGCTGATCGTTGACGACCAGGCCCTGATCCGCACGGGCATCGCGACCCTGCTCGCGCGCAAGCCCGATATCGAGGTGGTGGGCCAGGCCGGCAACGGCGAGGAGGCCCTCGAGCGCGCGGCCGCCCTCGACCCCGACGTGGTCCTGATGGACCTGATGATGCCCGTGCTCGACGGGGTCGAGGCGACGCGGCGCCTGTCAGCCGCCGGCCCGCGCCCCGCGGTGATCATCCTGACCACCTTCCGCGACGACGAGCAGGTCTTCCGCGGGCTGGCGGCGGGCGCGCGCGGCTACCTGCTCAAGGACATGGACCACAAGGCCCTGGCCGATGCGGTGCGCACCGTCGCCGCCGGCGGGGCCCTGCTGCACCCCGAGATCACCGCCCAGCTCCTGCCCCACCTGGGCCGCATGGCCGGCGCGCCCGCGCCCGCGCCGCCCCCCGCCGCCGAGCCCGAGCGCCTCGCCATCCTCACCGAGCGCGAGCGGGCCATCCTCGCGATGCTGGCCAACGGCAGCTCTAACCAGGAGATCAGCGCGGGGCTGCTGATCAGCGTGGGCACAGTGAAGAACCATATCAGCAGCATCCTCAGCAAGCTCGATGTGCGCGACCGCACCCAGGCCGCCCTGTGGGCGAGGCGGCACGGGCTGGGCTGAGCCGCAGCCCCGGCAGCGCCGGCGGGGAATTCTCCCCGTGGCCGCGCGCGCCCGGCGCTGGTATAGTTAGTCTATCCTGCGCCCCAAGCCCAGCCTGGTTTCTCTGTGCCGCTCTCATCGAAGCGAGTGGGAGGATTATGACAACCCTCGGGATCGACGCGCCCGCGCCTGAGCCCTCCGCCGAGGCGCCTAACGGTGCCCCTGTCAGCCTCCCCGCGCGGCACCTGGCCGAGCTCGTGGGGAAGACCTGCGCCCGCTACGCCGGCCAGCACGCCTTCACCGCCGTGCTCCCCAACGGGATGTTCGGCAACCTGAGCTTCGCCCAGGTGGACCGCTACAGCGACCAGGTGGCGGCCTTCCTGCGGGGCCACCTGGGCCTCGCCGCCGGCGACCGCGTGGCCGTCCAGCTGCCCAACAGCCTGGCCTACCCCCTGTGGGCCTTCGGCGCCCTCAAGGCCGGCTGCGTGCTGGTGAACATGAACCCGCTCTACACGCCCGCCGAGATGGCCCACCAGCTCAACGATAGCGGCGCGCGGGTCCTGGTGATCGTTGACCTGTTCGCCGACAAGCTGCCCGCGGTGCTGGCCGCCACGAAGACCGAGCACGTGGTCCTGGTGCGCCTGACCGACCTCTTCCCGCGCCTGGTCGGCTTTATCGCCTATAACGTGATGAAGTACTGGAACAAGGTCATCCCGCCCTGCACGGTGCCGACGACCTCGGCCCTCGAGGCCATGGCCCTCGGCGCGGCCCTGATCCGCGAGGGTAAGGCCGACGTGCCGTCCTACAGCGCCGGCCTGGGCCCCGACGACCTGGCGGCCCTCCAGTACACCGGCGGCACCACGGGCGTGAGCAAGGGCGCCATGCTCACCCACGGCAACCTGCTGGCCAACGTCGTCCAGGTCGAGGAGCGGGTGGCCGGCAAGGTCGAGCACGGCAAGGAGTGCGCCCTGGCGGTGCTGCCGCTGTACCACATCTTCGCCTTCACCGCCAACCTGCTCTACTTCTTCCACGCCGGGGGTCGCAACATCCTGGTGGCCAGCCCGCGCCCCCTCTCGAACCTGCAGCGGGCGATCGAGAACTACCCGGTCTCGTGGATCCCCGGGGTGAACACGCTGTTCAACGGGCTGCTGAACGAGGAGTGGTTCGCCGACTACCCGCCGCCCAGGCTCAAGGGCAGCATCGCCGGCGGCACCTCGCTGCACGCCGCCGTGGCCGAGCGCTGGCAGAAGGTCACCGGCACACCGGTGATCGAGGGCTACGGCCTCACCGAAAGCTCGCCGGTGGTCACCCTGAACCCGTTCGAGGGGTCCAGGGCCGGCAGCATCGGCCTGCCCGTGGCGGGCACCGAGGTGCGCCTGCTCAACGCCTACGGCGAGCCCGCCGCCCCCGGCGAGGCCGGCGAGCTGGCCGCCCGCGGCCCCCAGGTGATGCGCGGCTACTGGCAGCGCCCCGACGAGACGGCCAAGGTGCTGACCGCCGACGGCTGGCTGCTCACCGGCGACATCGCCGAGCGCGACGACGACGGCTACCTGCGCATCGTGGACCGCAAGAAGGACCTGATCCTGGTCAGCGGCTTCAACGTCTACCCGAACGAGGTCGAGGACTGCATCGCCAAGCTGCCCGGCGTGGCCGAGGTGGCGGTGATCGGCCTGCCCGACGCGAAGGCCGGCGAGCTGGTCAAGGCGTACGTGGTGCCGCGCCAGGGCGCGACCCTCACCGCCGAGCAGGTGCGCGAGCACTGCCGCACGCTGCTCACGCCCTACAAGGTGCCGCGGATCGTCGAGCTGCGGGCCGAGCTGCCGAAGACGAACGTGGGCAAGGTGCTGCGCCGCGCCCTGCGCGACGAGGAGCGGCGGCTGCGGGGCGAGGCCCCCGAGCGCACGGTGGGGGGCTCCAATGGTTAGCCAGACCGAGCAGCTCCTGCTGGCCCTGATGATCGGCGTGATCATGCTCGGCATGGGCTCGTCGCTCACCTGGCGCGACTTCCGGCGCGCCTTCAAGCGGCCCCAGGCCATCCTGATCGGCTTCGCCTCGCAGTACGTGCTGATGCCGCTGATCGGCTTCCTGCTGGCGATCACGCTGCAGCTGCCGCCCGCCCTGGCCGTGGGCCTCATCCTGATCGCCAGTATGCCCGGCGGCTCGACCTCCAACATCTTCACCTACTTCTCGAAGGGCGACCTGGCCCTCAGCGTCACGATGACCACCTTCTCGACCCTGGCCGCCTTTGTGATGACGCCCCTGGCGATCTTCCTCTACGCCAGCCGCTTCATGACCAGCGAGATCAGCGTCGGCATGGGCAGCGTGATCAGCGGCCTGGTGGTGATGCTCATCCCCGTGCTGATCGGCATGGCGGTGAGGCGGCGCAACGCCAACGTCGGCGCGGTCTTCGAGCTGATCGGCGGCATCCTCGGCGTGGTGATCATCCTGGCCCTGATCGCCCTCTGGGTGCCGCGCAACGCCGGCCTGCTCGCCACGACGCCCTGGCAGGTCTACTTCGCGGCGGTCGGCATCGGCGCCCTGGGCTTCGTCTTCGGCTTCAGCACCGCGATGCTCACCGGCCTGGGCTTCAGGCGCGCCGCGACGGTCTCGCTCGAGACCGGCATCCAGAACGGGCCCCTGGCCCTCTCGGTCGTGCTGCTCAGCTTCGCGGGCGACCTTCAGAACCAGATCGTGCTCATCCCTGTGCTCTACTCGCTCTTCATCGTCATCCTCGCCTCGCTGGTGACCATGGTCTACCGGCGCCAGAACGAGCTGCGCCAGCAGCGGGCCGTGACCCTGTTGTAGTAAGGATGAGAGATGAAGGATGAAGGATGAAGGCCGCGGCAGCGTGTGCTGATGGCCTGCGCCGACCCAGTTTGCCGGGCCTTTAGACCGGCCGGCGGACCGATGGGGCGACGGGCGCGGCGTGGTATAATCGGCGGAGCGTTCACGGCAGGTTGGGGGGCGCTGCCCCCCACTTTGATTCTCACAGCTATGGCCGGCAAACAAGCGCCCCCCGGGATCGTGGCCGACAACCGCAAGGCCCGCCACGACTACTCAATCGAGGAGACCTACGAGGCCGGCATCGCCCTCACCGGCAGCGAGATCAAGTCGGTGCGGGCCGGCCGCGTCAACCTGCGCGGCAGCTTCGCCCGCGTCTACAACGACGAGGTCTACCTCTACGAGGCCCATATCTCGCCCTACGAGCAGTCGGGCACCTACTTCAACCACGAGCCGACCCGCCCGCGCAAGCTGCTGCTCCACCGCCGCGAGATCAAGCGCATTGACGGCCTGATCCGCCAGAAGGGCCTGACCCTGGTGCCCCTGAAGCTCTACTTCAAGGGCCGCCGCGCCAAGGTCGAGCTGGGCATCGCCCGCGGCAAGAAGAGCTACGATAAGCGCGAGGACATCGCCAAGCGCGAGTCGCAGCGCGATATCGAGCGGGTCATGAAGTCGCGCAGCCGCGAGTGAGCCGGCTCCAAGCGAGGCCGCCCTCGGCGCGCGGCCTCAGCCCTCATCCTTCATCCCTCATCCTTCCCATATGACCGGCTACCTCGCGCTGCTGCGCGGCAACCGCAACTTCCGACGCCTCTGGTACGGCCAGGTGGTCAGTCAGCTTGGCGACTGGCTCGACAGCATCGCCCTGTTCACCCTGACCCTGAACCTTACTGGCTCGGGGCAGGCTGTGGGCCTGCTGCTGCTGGTCGAGTTCCTGCCCGGGGCGGTGATCGGCCCCTTCGCCGGCGTCCTGATTGACCGGCTGCCCCGCCGGCTGGTGCTGATCGCCAGCGACCTGGGGCGCGCCGCCCTGGTGCTGCTGCTGCTGCTGGTTGACGGCCCCGAGGACATGTGGCTGCTCTACACGGCCGTGGCGGGCAAGTTCGCGCTGGCCGCCTTCTTCGAGCCGGCCCGCTCGGCCATCCTGCCCAGCATCTGCTCGCGCGAGGAACTGCCCGCCGCCAACGCGATCAGCGGGGCCACCTGGTCGGCCATGCTCGCCCTTGGCGCCGCCCTTGGCGGGCTGGTCGCCGGCACCCTCGGCGTCACCACGGCCTTCCTGCTCGACGCGGCCTCGTTCCTGCTCTCGGCCGCGGTGCTCGCGACGGTGCGCAGCGAGGACCAGCGCCCAAAGACCAGGGACCAATCCTCGGGCGAGTCCATTCCTCGACGGTCGGGCGTTGGTCTCTGGGCCTTGGTCCTTGGTCAACTCACCGGCGAGCTGCGCGAGGGGCTGGGCTACGTGCTCAGGCGCCGCGAGGTCTTCTGGCTGACCTTCTCGAAGGCGATCTGGAGCCTGGGCGGCGGGGTACTGCTGCTGCTGGCCCTCTATGGGCGCGAGATCTTCCCCGTGGGGCGGGACGGGGCTCTGAGCATCGGGCTGCTCTATGCCGCCCGCGGCGTCGGCACGGGCATCGGGCCGTTCCTGGCCCTGCGCGTGGGCGGTTCGGGGCCCGAGTTCATGCGCCGGGCGGTGGCCGCGGCCTTCTTCATCACCGGCGCGGGCTACCTGGCCCTGAGCGCGGCGCCCGCCCTGGCCGTTGCCGCCCTCTGCATCCTGTTCGCCCATATTGGCGGCAGCGTCCAGTGGGTCTTCTCCACGGCCCTGCTCCAGGCCCGCGTGCCCAACAGGCTGCTCGGGCGCGTCTTCGCCACCGAGTACGCGGCCCTGACCCTGGCCACAGCCCTCTCGGCCTACCTCACCGGCCTGCTCCGGGACGCTGGGGTGCCGCCCTGGGCCCTGGCGATCGGCCTGAGCTGCGTCTTCTTCGCCGCCGGCGCGGTGATGCTGGTGGCGCTGTGGCAGGCGCGGGAGACCGCCGAGACCCGCGACACCCCGGCGCCGCTCTAGGGCGCTTTCAGGGCAGGGCGAGGGTGGCGAGCAGCGGGTATGGCGTCCTGAAGCCCGAGACGCTCCGATCATGCCCGAAAGGGTCGCCCGACCCTGCACTCGGCTGATCAGGTTTGTCGCCGGGCGACGCCGCCTGGCCTCATCGTCTAACCCTGATTGCTCCGACGAGATGAGAAATCTGTCAGTTTCCGCTACGAGCTGTAGCAAAGGCGCTCCGGGGCTTGTGCTTATTACAGCACAAAGCCCCATTGATCTCCACTATATTGGGACACCGAGCGGACACGTCTACAGCGCGCCACGGTGCAGGCTCCGGTGGGCGGGCCACATGCGCTGATCGGGCCGACGCGCCGCGCTTTACGAGCGTATGCGTAGCCAGTGGCGAAACAGACCCGCGGCGAGCAGGCTTCGCTCGACCGCGGGTCGTGCTGCTACGCCCTGATATTCCAGCCTGAAGGATCGTACGCCGCCGGGCATGGGCATCCTACTCCCATTAGCATCCCGCAACATTCATATATACCCTGTGCACGCTGGCATTTCCTGCGGCAAAATTACTTTTGAGGTACATAGAGCAGGAAAGCAGTCGCAAAAAAGACAATATTTTACAAACTCCGGGCCATTAGAGCGTAAGTACGACAAAATGAACATATCGTAATGGAACCCCAAGAGGGCACATGCTATAGTTAGCGTATCCCTAGTGTTAAGCACTCGTTAAATGCGTGTTAAAAGAGGGGACCAATCCAGCCTTCAATGCACTCGCCCCAACCGGCCAGGGACGGCACAACACCAAGCCAGGTAACCGGGGTTCCCGCGTAGTCAACGGAGACATGCACCGAAGCGTGCCATGTCCTGTATTGGCACGCACATCACAAGGGTACCGAGGAACAACACCTATGAAGCAACTCAGAGTCAGAGTGGGTGTAAGCATTATCTGGCTGCTCCTGCTGGCATTTCTCGACAGCTTGAATGTCTTCCCCGTCCTCCAGTTTTCGCCCGGGTTCTTTCTTGGCGTGGCCGTGATCGTCCTGCTTTCCGTGCTTATCCCGCTCCGTGTGGGCACGCTGCTGGCCATTGCGGCTACCGTGGCGCTGGCCTATATGATCGGCGCCGTGCTGGCGCCGGATCTTCCGATCACGGCCTTCGGGCAGCCCTCTGCATTGATCGAGCTGTTCTTCCTCGAACTGACGGTCCTCTTCGCCTATATCAGCGGCAAAGCACTCTACGACGCCGACAACATCTTCCGGCATCTGGTGCTGCCGCCCGGGTACACCCGCCTTGTCACCTTCTCGGACTTCGTCAGCCAGCTGCAGGCGGAGATCGGTCGCGCGCGCCGCCACCAGCGCGAGATGAGCCTCGCGGTGCTCACCCTGGACGCCAAGCAGAACGAGGCGCTCTTTCAGCAGACGGTGCACGCGATCAAAGAGCAGCTGGCCATGCAGGCCGCGGCCAAGCGCTTCGGGCTGATGCTGGGGCGCGAGATCCGGGAGACCGACGTGGTGACCCAGCACCCGAAGACGGGGCAGTTTCTGCTGCTCACGCCCGAGACCGCGCCGCAGGCCGCGACCCAGCTGGTCGAGCGGCTCGTCGCGAAGACCAACTCCGAGCTGGGCGGCGAGCTGCACTACAGCATCTCCAGCTTCCCAGGTCTGGCCCTGACGCCCGAGGGCCTCCTCAAGGTGGTGATGGAGGCGTCCCCCGGCAGCGCCTGGGGCGGAATGGTGGTGCCGCCCGCGTCTAACCTTCCACCGTATACCCGCAGCAAGGAGGTGACGAACGAACAGACTGCGCAGCTCAGCCCGATGTCCGACGCTCGCCAGGGCGATTGACCAGCAGGGCACGGCGGAATCTGGGGAGAGAACCGCCGTATCTCCTACTTGTGCTTCACGTGGGCGCTGGAACCGCTAGTCGGGGCCCGCGGAGCAGAGAGGACTGGTCACCCGCCCTTCGGTTGATTGTTCTGGCAAACGCCTGTTTGCTCAACATGGGGGGGATGCATGACTCAGAGAGCAGTTCCAGGCACGTTTCGCGCGCCCGCCAGGGAGCCCTGGTACACGCAGTTCGAGGCCCACGAGCGCATCATCAGGGGGCGCGCCTACCGGATCGCCAAGCGAGCGATGGACCTTGCCCTGTGTCTGGCGGCGCTCCCGCTCTTGGCCCCGCTGCTGCTCATTATCGCCATCCTGATCTACATCGACTCGCCGGGCCCGGTGATGTTTAAGCAGTATCGCACCGGCAAGAACGGGCGCCGTTTCCCGATGTATAAGTTCCGGACGATGGTGCCCAACGCCGAGGAGCTCAAGGCCACCTACGCGCACCTGAATGAACTCCAGTGGCCGGACTTTAAGATCTCGAACGACCCGCGGGTGACCCGCGTCGGCGCCTTGCTGCGCAAGACCAGCCTCGACGAGCTGCCCCAGCTGCTCAACGTGATCAAGGGCGACATGACCCTGGTCGGCCCGCGTCCGACCTCGTTCGCGCCAACCACCTACCGGCTCTGGCACACCAAGCGCCTTGAGGTAGTGCCCGGCCTCACGGGGCTCTGGCAGGTGTGCGGCCGGAGCAACCTCGAGTTCGACGACCGTCTGAAGCTCGATATCGCCTATATCGAGCGCCAATGCCTCTGGCTCGACATTCAGATCCTGGTGCGCACGGCACTGGAGGTGTTCAGCCAGCGGGGCGCGTATTAACCGGCGAACCGCCCGGCACGGGGGTTCGCTCATGTATGGTCGCCGCCCGGGGTCGAAATACACTGTATCCGCGACAGCCGCAGCGGTCGGCCATACCCAGACGAGCCCAAGCCTATGGAACTCAAGCGCTACTACACGATCCTGCAACGACGGATCTGGGCCGTGCTGGCCTGGATGGTGGCGGCCGCGATCGCCAGCTACGTCTACGCCTCGAACCAGCCGCAGATCTTCGAGGCGAGCTCGCGCTACCTGGTTGGCTCCGCGATCAGCAACCCCGCCGTGACCTCGAACGATCTGCGCGCCAGCAGCCAGATCGGCCAGACCTACGCCGAGCTCGCCACCAGCCGCCCGATCGTGCAGGAGGCGCTCGACCGGCTCAACCTGCCGGACGATGCCGATGATGTGGCCGACGGGATCACGGCCACCTGGATCGACATGCCGCAGATCCTCATCATCAGGGTGCGGGCCGCGGACCCTGAGCTGGCTGCGGCCATCTCCAACGCCCTTGGCGAGGTGCTGATCAA
This sequence comes from Chloroflexaceae bacterium, assembly GCA_035327325.1. GTDB lineage: Bacteria > Chloroflexota > Chloroflexia > Chloroflexales > Chloroflexaceae > CAIWXH01. Next base: position 13,680 of record DAOLDO010000043.1, read on the forward strand.
CCGCAGCCCGACCGGCCCGCCCGATGTCCAGGCCGCCCGCGAGGAGGATGCCAGAGCCAGGGTCGCCGCCCTCGAGAAGCGCATCGTCGAGCTCGAGCTGATCATTGACGAGCTCGGCTACGAACTGCAACTGGAGTCGCAGCTCGCCGGGCAGCAGGCGATCATCGCGCTGATTGACCAGCGGCGCGCGGACCTGGCCTTCGCCGAGCGGAGCCTCAACACCCAGCTCACGCTTCTCCAGAGCAGCTCGACGAACCAGATCACCCTGATCGAGCCGGCTCAGCCGCGCTACAGCCCGGTCGAGCCGCAGATCGAGCGCAGCGTTGTGATCGCCGCCCTCGCCGGCGCGGTGCTCGGGGTGGTGCTGGTGTTTCTGATCGAGTATCTGGCCGACGCGATCTACACCGCGGACGACCTGCGCACGACGACGCGGCTACGCTTCCTCGGCAGCACCCTGCTGGAGCGGCGCCGCCGCGGCGACAGCGGCAACGCCCCGCCCGACCCCGCCGTGGCCGAGAGCTATCAGCTTCTGCGCGTGGGCCTGCAGACTATGGGGGTCGGCGAGGAGGTGCGGACAGTCCTGATCGTGGGGGCCTCGCCCAACGACGAGCCGAGCGCCGTCGCCGCAAACCTCGCCCGCGCGTACGCGAGCATCGGCACGCCCGTGACCCTCGTGGACGCCAACCTGCGCGCGCCCCAGCTGGCGCGACACTTCGGCCTCCAGCAGGAGGGCCTGGCCTCCCTGTACACGGGCGCCAGCGAGACCCCGCTGCTTCAGCCTGTGCCCGGAGTCGCCAACCTCTCGCTGATCGCCGCGGGCGCCCCCGCGGCCCTCGCCGGGCTGCACCTCGAGGCCACCCAGACCAAGAAGCTGCTCGCCACGCTCGCGGCATTGCCCGGCCTGGTGATCATGAACGGCGCGCCCCTCCCGTCCTCGGACGCCCTGGTGCTCGCGAGCCAGGTGCAGGGCGTGATCCTCAGCGCGACCAGCGGCGTATCCAGCAGAGAGAGCGCCCGCGGGGCCGCCGAGTCCTTAGATGTGGTGGCGGCGAACGTGATTGGCATCGTGCTGAACAGCCCGAAGGGCCGTTCGAGCATCTTCAGCAGACTCAGGGGCAGCGCCGCGAAGCGGCAGCGTGCTCGACCGGAGCGCGGCGCGGAGGCGGCGATCACGCCGCCGATCGTCGGCGGTGTGTCGCAAGAGTCGCGGCGCTAACCGGTCGCCGCAGCCAGCTGCACCCTCTGCCGCGGCATGAAGCGGAGACGCCTTCACCGCTGTCCGCCTCCGTGCGCTCGGGGAGGCCCGCCCTCCCCGAGACCTCCCCCGACACAGCTTCTGCCGCGAAACAGGCCAGCGTCCGCCTATGGCCTGGCGCGCTGCTCGCAGGGCGAGCCGGCCCGCCGCGATGATGAGTGGAGAGCATACGTGGCCAGTCATCCCGAAACGCTGCTCGTCGCGAACGACTCGCGGGCGCCCGTCACACCCGAGCGGCGCCCGCGGGTGGCCTATCTTATGTCCCGCTTCCCGAAGCTGACCGAGACCTTCATCCTCTATGAGATCCTCGCCATGGAGCAGCTCGGCGTCGCCGTAGACGTCTACCCGCTGCTGCGCGAGCCCGAGCCGGTGATGCACCCCGAGGCGGCGGCGGTGGTCAGGCGCGCCCGCTTCCAGCCGTTCCTCTCGTGGCCGATCCTGCGGGCGAACCTCGGGTTCGCCCTGCGGAAGCCGCGCCGGTACTTCGGCACGCTGTGGGATGTGCTTCGCGGGACCATGGGGAGCCTGAACTTTTTCGTGGGCGCGATCGGCATCTTCCCAAAGTCGGCCCGCGCCGCGGCGCTGATGGCCGAAGAGGGGGTCGAGCACGTCCACGCCCACTTCGCCACCCACCCGGCCCTCGCCGCG
>DAOLDO010000044.1:0-15463 GCA_035327325.1 Chloroflexaceae bacterium
TCGCTGCCTGGCCTTGGTCGTTGGTCCTTGGTCCTTGGTCCGAACCGCTACGGATTTCCGAAGAGCTGGACTAGCACCTCGCGCCTGGTCTACGACTTGCCAGAACGCCCAGAAGGGTGGGCGGAATCCGTACCGCCGCAGTCGCATCCGTCGTGTTGATAGAGGAGGTGCTACGCGTGAGCCAATCAACTCCCCCAGCACAGGACGGCCACACAGACCGAGCCGGCCACGACCACGATCACAGCCATGACGACCATGGGCATGGCCACGACCATGCCCATGGTGACCCCGAGCATAGCCACGGGACCGGGCTGCGGGGGCTGCTCAACAGCGTGTTCCACCTCCACGGCCACGGCGACCAGCAGCAGCAGCTGGCCGCAGACCCGGCGCTGGCGACCGAGGAAGGCATCAGGGTCATCTGGCTGGCCCTGGCCGCCCTCGGCCTGACAACGGTGCTGCAGATCGTGATCGTGTGGCTCAGCGGCAGCGTCGCCCTCCTGGCCGACACGGTCCACAACTTCGGCGACGCGCTCAACTCGATCCCGCTGCTGATCGCCTTCTACCTGGCGCGTCGGGCCGCCACCCGCCGCTACACCTACGGCTTCGGCAAGGCCGAGGACGTCGCCGGCATCTTCATCGTGGTCTCGATCGTCTTCAGCGCGGGCTACATCTTCTGGGAGTCGTTCCAGAAACTGCTCAACCCCGCGCCGCTGACCAACCTGCCCTGGGTCGCCGCCGCTGCCATCGTCGGCTTCGTCGGCAACGAGGCGGTCGCCTTGATGCAGATCCGCACCGGGCGCAAGATTGGCTCCGACGCGATGGTGGCCGACGGGCTGCACGCCCGCACAGACGGGCTCACCTCGCTCGCGGTGCTCGCCGCCGTGGCCGGCTCGGCCTTCGGCTTCCCGATCGTGGACCCCATTGTCGGCCTGCTGATCGGGGTGACCATCCTCTTCATCACCCGCGACGCCATCGTGACGATGTGGTATCGCCTGATGGACGCTGTTGATCCCCAGCTTGTCGAACGCGTCGAGCGATTGGCCGGCGCGGTCGAGGGCGTGCAGAGCGTCCACGATGTGCGGGTGCGCTGGCTGGGCCACCAGTTGCAGGCGGAGCTGCACATTGTCGTTGACGAGGACCTGCCCACGCGCGAGAGCCACGCCATAGCCGAGGCGGTGCGCCACGCGCTGCACCACGAGCTGGCACACCTGGCGATCGTCAGCGTGCATGTGGACCCGTGCGGGCACGGCGGCGATGACCACCACGCCGCCATCGCCCACCACAGCCAGCACGCCCAGGGGCAGCGCAGGACGTCCACACAGACGGCCGCGACCTCATAAGCTTTCGCTCCTCCGTGCGCGATCCGCCGGCACACACGCACTGCTGAGCGAGGCGGGGCTACCTGGCCGGCACCCCGCCCGTGCGGTATAATCAACAGCACACCAGGACGTGAGCCCCACCCACCTCATACTCCAGCAGGCGCGCCGGCCAGGGCTCAGCGGCTTGGTGCGCAGCGACGAGGCGGGCGTCATGATCGAGGCGGAAGGTGAGCCAGCCCTGCGCGCCCAGCTGCTCCGCGCAGACGCACCGCCTCTTGCGCGGGGTGCCTCGGTGGTGGGCGAGGGGCTCACACCCCGCCACGACAGCCGCTGTGGCCGCGGCGCGGCCGGCAGCGTAGCAGAGAGGGTACGCGCATGTGTCTGGGCATTCCCGGCCAGATCATCGAGCTGGTAGACGAGACCAACCAGATCGCGAAGGTCGAGGTCTCCGGGGTGCGGCGCAACATCAACGTCGCGCTCCTCGCCGACGAGGGCATCGGGCCGGGCGACTGGGTGCTCATCCACGTCGGCTTCGCCATGAGCAAGATTGACGAGCAGGAGGCCCACGAGACCCTGCGCGTGCTGCGCGAGATGGGCGAGGCGTTCGACGAAGAGATGGACATGCTGCGCCAGAGCCAGATTGAGTAGCGGGGCGTTCCGGTGACAGCTACGCGAGGCCAGCCAGATCTCCAGGGCCGTGTGGCAGCGCGCTTCGAGCGCAGCGTCGCGGTCCCCGCAGCCTTCTTCCAGGCCGAGGCGGACCGCATCGCCCAGTGCTGCTGGGCCATGGCCAGGCGCTTCCATCAGGGCGGGCGCCTGCTGGCCTTCGGCAACGGGTCGTGGGCGAGCGACGCGCAGCACGTGGCGGTCGAGTTCGTCCACCCGGTGATCGTCGGCAAGCGCGCGCTCCCGGCCCTCGCGCTGACCAACGGCAGCGCCGCGCTCACCAGCAGCTCCTTCGCGCGCCAGCTCGCGCTGCTGGCCCGCCCGCGGGACATCGCGCTGGGCTTCTCGCCCGATGGTCACTGCGCCAATGTCGTCGAGGCCCTGGCCGAAGCGCGGCGCCTGGGCCTGCTCACCCTGGGGCTGTGCGGAGGGGACGGCGGCGTGCTCGCGCGAGCCGGGTGCGACTTCTGCTTCGTCGTCCGCGACGACGATGCACTGGCCGTTCAGGAGACCCACGAGACGCTCTACCACATGCTCTGGGAGCTTGTGCACGTCTTCTTCGAGCACGAAGGGCTGCTCGCATGAGTGATAAGCCAGGGGTGACGCCCCTTTCCGCAGCGCGCTGCGCCGCCGACGCCGGCCACTGCATCACCTGCTCGGACGAGGCGCTCGAGGCGCGCGTGGTCTGGGTTGACGCCGAGACGAGCATGGCCCTCGTGGCCGTGGGCGAGGCCGAGGAGCTGATTGACATCAGCCTGGTGGACGACGTTGTGCCCGGCGAGACCCTGCTGGCCCACGGCGGGGTGGCGCTGGCGAAGGGGGCGCGATGACGGACGACGAGGGCTCGGCCTACGACCGGCTGTTCTACCCATACCTGTTCGCCGGCGGGTCGGTGAGCGCCGACGAGGTGCTGGCGCAGGTCCGCGGCTCGATCCTCGCCAAGTGCGACGAGATCGCCCAGCTGCGCCGGGCCGTGCTGGAGCAGAGCGGCGCGCGGATCGTGGCCGTCGGCTCGGCCGTGGCGAGGGCCTTCGCCGCGGGAGCCACCTTGCTCGCCTTCGGCAACGGCGGCAGCGCCACCGACGCGCAGGACCTGGTGGCCGACCTGACCGCCCCGCCCGCCCCCGGCCGCCCGGCCCTCCCCGCGATCGCCCTGACCGACGACATCGCCGTGGTCACGGCGGTGGGCAATGATGTGGGCTTCGAGAACGTCTTCGCCCGCCAGGTGATCGCCTTCGGCAGACAGGGCGACATCGCCGTCGGCATCTCCACCAGCGGCAGCTCGGCCAACGTGCTGGCGGCCCTGGAGCAGGCGAAGCGCCAGGGGATGCTCACGGTGGCCCTCGCGGGCTACGACGGCGGAAAGACTGCCCGCTCCGCCGCGGTTGACCACTGCCTGGTCGTCCCCAGCGACCATATCCCGCGCATCCAGGAGGCCCAGGCCACCGTCTACCACGCGCTCCTGGACGTGATCTTCGCCAGCCTGAGCCCCAGCACCGGAGAGGATGCGGCATGAAATATGTAGACGAGTACCGCGACCCCGAGCTGGCCCGCACCATCGCCGCCGAGATCGCGAAGCTCAGCGCGGGGCAGCCGCTGAAGCTGATGGAGGTCTGCGGCGGCCACACCCACACGATCTACAAGCACGGGGTCGAGGATGTGCTCCCGCGCAGCATTGACCTCGTGCACGGGCCGGGCTGCCCGGTCTGCGTCCTGCCCATGGGCCGCGTGGACGACGCCATCGCCATCGCCCGCCATCCCAATGTCATCTTCACCACCTTCGGCGACATGATGCGCGTGCCCGGCTCAAAGGGCAGCCTGCTCGACGCCAAGGCCGAGGGCGCCGACGTGCGCTTCGTCTACTCGCCGCTCGACGCGCTCAAGCTGGCCCGCCAGCACCCCGACCGCGAGGTCGTCTTCTTCGCCATCGGCTTCGAGACCACGGCGCCCTCGACCGCGGTCACGCTGCTGCGGGCCCAGGCCGAGGGGCTCACGAACTTCTCGGTCTTCTGCAACCACGTCGCGATCATCCCGGCGATCAAGGCCATCCTCGACTCGCCCGACCTGCGGCTGGACGGCTTCGTCGGCCCTGGGCACGTGAGCATGGTGATCGGCCTGCGCCCGTACGAGTTCATCGCGCGCCAGCATCGCAAGCCCGTTGTGATCGCCGGCTTCGAGCCCCTCGATATTATCCAGGCGGTCCACATGATCGTGCGGCAGATCAGCGCGGGCCGGGCCGAGGTCGAGAACCAGTACACCCGCGTCGTGCCGCCGCAGGGCAACACCAAGGCGCTGGAGGCCATGGCCCGCACCATGGAGCTGCGCCCCTTCTTCGAGTGGCGCGGCCTTGGCTTCATCACCCACAGCGCGCTGAAGCTGCGGCCCGAGTTCGCCACATGGGACGCCGAGCTGCGCTACGCGGTGCCGGGCGTGCGCGTGGCCGACCCCAAGGCCTGCCAGTGCGGCGAGGTGCTGAAGGGCGTGCTCAAGCCCTGGGAGTGCAAGGTCTTCGGCACCGCCTGCACGCCCGAGACCCCGATCGGCACCTGCATGGTCTCCTCCGAGGGGGCCTGCGCGGCCTACTACAGCTTCGGCCGCTACTCACTGGCCACCGAGCGCGCGAAGCTGCCGGTCATCAACCTGAAGAGCTGAGCGTATGAGCCAGAACGACCAGCGCATCGCCGAGGTACTCGAGAAGATCGAGCGCGTGCGCCAGCACCGGCGGCGTACATTCTCCCTGCGCGACGAGCGGATTACGCTGAGCCACGGCAGCGGCGGCAAGGCCACCCATAACCTGATCGAGGGCGTGTTCGCGCCCGCTTTCACCAACCCGCACCTCGACCCCATGGATGACGCGGCGACCTTCGCCGTCGCCGCGGGCGGGCGCCTGGCCTTCACCACCGACAGCTACGTCGTAAGCCCGCTCTTCTTCCCCGGCGGCGACATCGGCGCGCTCGCGGTGCACGGCACGGTGAACGACCTGGCGATGGCGGGCGCCAGGCCGCTCTACCTCTCGGCCGGCTTCATCCTCGAGGAGGGGCTGGCGATCGAGGAGCTGCGCCGGGTCGTGGCTTCGATGGCGGAGGCAGCTGCCGCGGCCGGGGTGGCGATCGTGGCCGGCGACACCAAGGTGGTGCAGCGCGGCAAGGCCGATGGGATGTTCATCACCACAGCGGGGGTCGGCGTCGTCGAGGCGAGCTGGCCGCTCGGGCAGGCCCACGCGCGGCCGGGCGACCGGGTGCTGCTCAGCGGGCCGATCGGCGACCACGGCATCGCCGTGATGCTCGCCCGCGAGGCCCTCGACATCGAGAGCGATGTAGTGAGCGACACGGCGCCCCTGAACGGGCTGGTCGCCGCCCTGCTGGCGGCCTGCGGGCCGGGGCTCCACTGCCTAAAGGACCCCACCCGCGGCGGCGTGGCGACCTCGCTCAACGAGATCGCCCTGGGCGCCGAGGTGGCGATCGCCCTGGACGAGCAGGCCATCCCGGTGCGGCCGGAGGTGCGCGGGGCCTGCGAGATCCTCGGCCTCGACCCGCTGACCATCGCCAACGAGGGGCGCCTGCTTGCGATCGTCAGCCCCGACGTCGCGGGCGCGGCCCTGGCGGCGATGCGCGCCCACCCCCTCGGCAGGGAGGCGGCGCTGATCGGCGAGGTGCGCGCCGAGCCGGCCGCGATGGTCTTCCTGCGCACCGAGATCGGAGGGACGCGCGTGCTCGACATGCTCGTCGGCGACCCGCTGCCGCGCATCTGCTGACCGTGAGTCGAGCGCCGAACACGGCGAATAATGGTTGACAAGCCTTGATCCGGTCGGGTAGACTGAGCCTTAACCACCTCGCAACCCATCTGAATCCTCGCAGCGTAGCAACCCCGGCCCCGGAACCGGTCGCGTGCTATCCCAGGCGCCCGACTGTGATGTGGAACTGGACCCTGCTAGAAGGGGAGCGCAAGCCATGGCCGAACCGGAAAACCCGCCTCCCGCCGCGCCGGCGGCGCGCGAGCATATCGCCGAGCGCGCTGGCCCGGTGGACTTCCTGCGCTCCGCTGCCGAGCGCGAGCTCGAGCGCGAGCCGGGGTCCGAGCGCGCGGGGGCCCTGCTCGGGCCGGTGAAGGTGGTCCACGCCTTCTGGCTCGCGGGCATGAGCTGCGACGGCTGCACCGTCTCGGTCACCGGCGCCACCTCGCCGAGCGTCGAGGACCTGCTGCTCGGGCGTCTGCCGGGCGTGCCGCGGCTGGTGCTGCACCACCCGGTCGTCTCGGTCGAGGCGGGCCACGCGTTCATGCGCAACCACGAGCTGGCCTGGGAGGGCAAGCTCAACGCGCCCTACGTGGTGATCTACGAGGGCTCGGTCGCGAACGAGGAGCTGGCGATGGCCCGCGGCGGCTACTGGTCGGCGATGGGCGCCAGCGCCTACGAGGAGGAGAGCCGGCCCGTCCCCACCGCCGAGTGGCTCAGGCGCCTGGCGCCCGGCGCCGCGGCAGTGATCGCGATCGGCACCTGCGCGACCTGGGGCGGCATCCCGGCCGCCATCGGCAACCCCACCGACTCGATGGCCGTGATGGACTACCTGGGCAAGGACTACCTAAGCGCCCTCGGCCTGCCAGTGATCAACGTGCCGGGGTGCGCGCCCGTTGGCGACAACTTCACCGAGACCGTCGCCGCGATCCTGCTCTTCCTCAACGGCTACGGCCCCCTGCCCGAGTTCGACGAGCTCGGCCGGCCGGCCTGGCTCTTCGACCAGACCGTGCACCAGCGCTGCGTGCGCGCCGGCTTCTACGAGGAGGGCACCTTCGCCGACCACTACGGCCAGAAGGAGTGCCTGGTCGAGATCGGCTGCTGGGGCCCGGTGGTCCAGTGCAACATCACCTCGCGCGGGGCGATCAACCATGTGGGCGGCTGCATGAACACCGGTGGGATCTGCATCGGCTGCACCATGCCCGGCTTCCCCGACCGCTTCGCCCCCTTCTACCAGCGCGCCCCGGGCACCCTGGTCTCCTCCAGCGCCTCGCGCACCCACGGCTCGGTGATCCGCAACCTGCGCCGTATGACCATGCAGCACATGAACCGCACCACCCGCTGGGATCGCACGGAGAAAGCGATCCCGAGCGGCTGGGGGCACGTGGCCAAGCCCAACTGGCTCCAGCGCGTCGAGCACAAGTTCTACGAGCGCCTGCAGTGGATGCGCGGCGGCCAGCCGGTCGGCGAGACGACGTTCACCTCGTTCTACGGTCTGCCGCACCAGCACCCCGAGGGCAGGCCGCAGCGGCCGGAGGAGGCGGGCGATGAGCGACAGTGATGGGGCCTGGCGCACGGGGCTCGGGCTGGCGGGCGCGATCGTCGGCGCCGTGGCCGGGCTGCTGCTGGCGATCATCGCCGTCGCCCGCAGCATCGAGGCCAATGTGGGGCGCGCCCTGCGGGCGGCCGAGGCGATCGTCACGAACACCAACGCGATCTGGGAGCTCGACAAGACCAACAAGGCGGCGGCCGAGCTGCTCGCCACCGCCCGCGCCATCGAGCGCCACGCCACGGACGTGGCCGATGGCCTGGAGCGGCCGCGCTAATGTGTGGGGGAACCTGGTTCCCCCACGCCCCACCTTCCGAAGATGGCCGCGAGCGGCCGCGCTGATGTGTGAGGAAACCGGGTTTCCCACGCCCCTGCTGTTTGGAGAAGAGCCATGAGCATCGTGGAGGAGACGTCTGTCGCCCCGGTCGGCGCCGACCCGGTGGTCGTCGGGCGCTGGTGGCTGGGCCTGGCCCTTGGGGCCGTGGTGATCGGCGCCGTCGCCGCCCTGCTCGAGACGCTGCTGCGCAGCGTGCGGCGCATCGAGCGGGGGGCCGCCGAGGTCTGGCGGGTCGGCAAGCTGATCGCCAACAACACGGTCCACGTGCCGCTGCTCGTGCGCACCAACCAGGTGGTTGACGAGATCGGCGCGGCGACCGGCGGCATCGCCCAGGCGGCCACCCGCATCGAGCGCGCCGTCGCCCCCCCCGACGGGAAGGAGCCCTGAGATGTACTTCCGGCTGATGCTCCTCACCGCGGTCGAAGTCCTCGCCCTGGTCGGGGCCCTGGTCGCCTACGTGTGGCGGCTCGTGGGCGGCCTCGAGCGCACCGGCGGCACGGGCAGCAGCTACCTGGCCAAGGTGAGCTTCGGGGTCGGCGCGATCGAGCGCGAGACCAGCCACCTGGCGCCCCAGGTCGAGCGGCTCAACGCGGGCCTGGTCAATCTGGCCAGCCGCCTGGACGCCGTCGGCTGGCAGCTCGGCAAGGTCGCCAGGGCCCTCGACGAGCCTGAAAGGGGGCCGCAATGAGCCTCGCCGCCCGCCTGCTCTGGGCCCTGCTCCTGGCCGTGAGCTACCTCGGGGTCGTGCCCGCGGTGGTCGTGCTGCTGCAGCGGCTGCTCCACGCCGCCGAGCAGATCGCCGCCTACACCGACGAGATCCTGGAGAGCGGCGGCGGCGTGGCCGGCCACACCGCCCACGTCGCCGACCTCGAGCGCACGATCGCCGCCGCGCCCTCGCTGCTCGCCGCCGCCGACACCCTCGGCCAGAACGCCGCGACGATCGAGGCCGCCCTCGCCCGGCGCGTCCACGGCGCCAATGGGAGCTGAGCCATGACCAGAGTGCTCGCCTGGCTGACCTACCTGCTGCTCGGCGCCGTGGTCGGCGTCCTCGCCGCCCACCTCATCCTCGTGGCCCGCGCGCTGCTGCGCGCCAACCGCAACCTGGCCCGCATCGCGGACGGCCTGGAGGCGATCCGCGACAACACCGCCGCCCTCGAGGGGAGCCTGACCACGATCAACGGGGCCGCGGCCGCCCTGCGCGACCGCCTCAAGGCCGTCGAGGCCCACCTCGCCAGCGTCGGCCGCCTGATTGGCGTCTAGGGGGAGCGTCGCCTATGTGCTTCAAGAATCTGCCGATCGAGTTCGACGCCCAGGGCCGCGCGACCCTCAAGGAGGGCGTGCGCGACCCCTACGGCTACGCCACGCGCTCCCTCGACGAGCAGGCCGACAAGATCAAGGACCTGCTCGCGCGCAACGGCCATATCAAGTCGGTGGACTTCGACCCGGTGACGCGCGTGGCCGGCGCCCTGGCCTTCCACAGCGTGGTTGACGTCAAAGAGCGCAAGGTGCTCGAGACCAACTCGATGGCCACCCTGTTCCGCGGCTACGAGGTGATCCTCAAGGGGCGCGACCCGCGCGACGCGGCCTATATCAGCAGCCGGGCCTGCGGCGTCTGCGGCGGCGTCCACTCCACCACCTCGGCCCTGGCGCTGGAGATGGCCTTCCCGGTCGCGCCGCCGCCCCTCGGCATCGCCCTGCGCAATCTGCTGCTCGCCGTCGAGTTCTGGTACGATAACCCGCTCCACCTCTTCCTGCTGGCCGGGCCCGACTACTCCCAGGCCATCGTCGAGCCGACCAACCCCAGGCTCTGGGAGCGGGCGACCCGCGCCGAGGCGCCGGGCGCCGCCGTCCACGGCTACCGCACAATCGGCCAGATCATGACCGAGCTGAACCCGCTCACAGGTCAGCTCTACCTCGCCGGCCTCCAGATGACCCGCGTGGCCCGCGAGGCCTACGTGCTGATCGGCGGCAAGTACCCCCACCCCGAGACCGCCATCCCCGGCGGCCTCACCACCACGGTCACGATCAGCGTGTTCAACGAGGTCTACACGCGCCTGCGGCAGCTGTTCGACTACAGCAAGCGGGCCGTGGCGATCTGGGACGACCTGTGCGACTTCTTCTACGAGGCGGACCCCGCCTACAAGCAGGTCGGCGCCCGCCCCGCAACCATGATTGATACGGGGATCTGGGACGACCCCTTCGCCTACGACGCCTCGTACGCGAACTGCAACGCCTGGGGCGAGCGCCGCTGGGCCACCCCCGGCGTCATCGTCAACGGCGAGCTGGTGACCACCCAGCTTCAGGCCCTCAACATCGGCATCGAGGAGTTTATTGACCACTCCTACTATGAGCAGTGGCAGGGCGACCGCTTCCCCACCGACCCGGCGGGCAACCCGCTCAGCCCCTACCACATGTGGAACAAGGAGACCCGGCCGCTCCCCGGCCCGCAGAACTGGCGCGAGCGCTACTCCTGGTCTACCGCCCCCCGCTGGGACCGGCTGGCCATGGAGGCGGAGTGCTCGACCCGGCTCTGGACCACCGCGGCGGCGCAGAAGCTCCCCCACACCCGCTTCATCGAGGCTACAGGCCGCAGCCTGAAGCTCAACCTGCCCGAGAGCACCATGCCCGCGATGGAGCTGGAGTGGAAGATTCCCGACGTCTGGAACGCCTTCGAGCGCAACCGCGGCCGGGCCTACCACCTCGCCTACATCAACCTGGTCGCCCTCGACAACTGGCTGATCTGCATGGACCTGCTCAAGCGCGGCTATGACAAGGTGCACACGCCCTTCGAGCCGCCGACGAAGGGGTCGCAGATCGGCGTCGGCTTCTGGGGCGCCGGGCGCGGCTTCCTCACCCACCACGCCGTGGTGGACAACGGGCGGCTCAGCAACTACCAGATCGTCACCCCCTCGACCTGGAACGCCAGCCCGCGCGACCCCTGGGGCAACCCCGGCCCCTACGAGGAGGCCGTGCTCAACACGCCCATCCTCGAAGAGTTCGACCGGCCCGAGGACTACAAGGGCATTGATATCCTGCGGGCGCTGCGCAGCTTCGACCCCTGCATGCCCTGCACGACCCACATCCACGTGGATGGCGCCGACCACGTGGTGATGCGCGAGATCAATACCTGCGGCTGCGGCATTGATGGGTGACGTGATGGCCGTCCTGATCGCCGGGGTCGGCTACCGCAACATGCACGACACCTCGGTGGGCTCGCTCCTGGTCCCCGTGCTCGCCGAGCAGCCCTGGCCGCGCGAGGTCGAGGTCATAGACATGTTCTTCGGCCCGGTCCACGCGGTCCACTGGTTCCAGGAGCGCCCCGGCCACTTCAGCCGCGTGGTCTTCGTCTCGGCGGTGGAGCGTGGCCGCCCCCCGGGCAGTATCCACAGCTACAGCTGGGACGGCGCCCTCCCCGACCCGGCCGCGATCCAGGCGCGCGTGACCGAGGCCGTCACCGGCCTGGTGAGCCTCGACGCCATGCTGGTCGTCACCGGGCACTTCGGCGCCCTGCCCGCCGACGTGCGGGTGGTGGAGGTGGAGCCGGCCGAGACAGGCTGGGGCGATGGCCTCTCGCCGGTCGTGGCCGCCCGCTTCGACGAGATCGTCGCAGCCGTCCGCCGCGCAGCCCTGGAGGCGCGCTATGACTGACCCGCTCGACGCCCTGCGCTGGCGCGATGAGCTGCTCCAGATCCTCTACTGGCTGCGCGGCGAGGGCCTCGGCGACGCGCCCACCGCCGCCGAGCTCCTGCCGTTCCTGCCCGCCGACCCGACGCTGATCGCCGAGCACCTGGCCCGCCTCGCTGCCGGGGGCTACGCCGAGGCGAGCGGGGGCGACCCGCCGCGCTACAGCCTGACGCCCCTTGGCGTGCGCGAGGGCGGGCGGCGCTTCGCCGACGAGTTCGCCGGCCTGACCGGGCAGGCCCACGGCGAGTGCAACAACCCCGACTGCGCCTGCAAGACCCTCGGCCCGGCGGCCTGCGAGGGGCACCATGTTCACTGACCCCGCCGGCGACGACGCGGCCATGTTCGAGGCCGCCGCGGCGCGCCTCGACGAGCTGATCCAGACCTTCGAGGCCCAGCCCCCGTCCGAGGGGCGCGACCAGGTCTTCGAGCTGCTGGCCGCCGCCGACGCGATGCACCGGGCGGCCCTGGGCCGGCTCGTCGAGCGCCTGCGCGCCGCCGGGCCGCCCGGCCTGCTCGAGCGCCTGGGCGCCGACCCGCTGGTCAGGAGCCTGCTGGAGCTGTACGACCTCGCGCCAGCTGAAGTCCTGGCCCCGCCCGTCGCGCCGTCGCCTCTCCCCCTGGTCGCGGCGCCTGCCCGCGACGTGATCCCGCTGGCCCAGACGGCATCGCCCCCGCGGCGCCCGCTGCGCCGCCCGGTCTTCCAGGCCGTCGCGCCCGTCGCCGCCCTGCACCCCGACACGCTCACCGTGTTCGAGGTGGCCGGGGCGCGCGTGGTCGTCACCCTCCTGGACGGCGACGTTCACGCCGCCCGCAACACCTGCCCCGGCAGCATGGCCCCGCTCGAGCTGGGGACGTTCAGCCCGCCGCTGGTCACCTGCCCGTGGCACGGCGAGGTCTTCGATATCCGCAGCGGCATCAGGGTGAGCGGGCAGCCCGGCCCGAACCTCGCCGTTTTGCCGGCCAAGGTGGTGGACGGCGTCGTACAGGTGGCGATTGACACGGCCGCGGACGAGGGCGTATGAGCCGCATCCTCGTCGCCGGCATGGGCAATGTTTTGCGCCTCGACGACGGCTTCGGCGTCGAGCTGGCGCGCCGCCTGACGCAGGCGTGGGCCCCGCCCGCAGCGCCGGCGCGGGTCGTGGAGGTGGGCATCGGCGGCGTCCACCTGGTGCAGGAGCTGATGGCCGGCTATGACGCCCTGGTGGTGCTCGACGCGGTGGAGCGGGGCAGCCCGCCCGGAACCCTCCACGTGCTCGCCGCGGAGGTGCCCGCGCTGGAGACGTGGCCCGAGGAGCGGCGCCGCGCCTTCCTGGCCGACACCCACTACGCCACGCCGACCAAGGCGCTGATCCTCGCCCGCGCCCTCGACGTGCTGCCCTCCACCGTGTACCTGGTGGGGTGCCAGCCGGCCGACGCCGACTCGGCGGGCATCGGGCTGAGCGAGCCGGTCGCCCTGGCGCTCGACCGCGCCGTCGGCGTCGTGGAGGAGCTGGTGCGCCGCATCGCGACCGAGCAGCTGGAGCAGCCGCGATGAGTGTGACCTCGCAGCTGCATGTGGCGATCCGGGCGGCCCGCGCCGCGCGCGCCTGGACCCAGGCCGAGCTCGCCGAGCGCGTGGGCGTCCACCAGAGCGCCGTCTCGCTCTGGGAGACCAGGGGCGAGGCGCCGACCAGGGAGCATACCATCCTGCTCGCCCTGGCGATGCCCGAGCTGATCGAGAGCTTCGCCGGCCGCGAGCGCGAGCTGCTCCAGCGCGTGCTGCGGCTGGAGCGCGACCTCTTCTCCGGGCGCTGCGCGTGCAGCGGCTGCGCCTGTGGAGCTTCCGTAGCTGAGCCATCCCCCGCGAGGGAAGGGGCCCCACCCCTCTCCCTAAACGGTCGAGAACGACAGGAGCAACATATGCGCATCGCAGTGAGCGGCAAGGGCGGCGTCGGCAAGTCCACGATCGCCGGGACCCTGGCCAGAGTGCTGGCCCGCCAGCAGCAGCGCGTGCTGGCCATTGACAACGACTCGAACCCCAACCTGGCCCTGAGCCTGGGCGTTGGCGGCGATGTGCTTGCGCAGGCGGCGCCCATCCCCCACGGCATCACGGAGTGGCGCGAGGACGCCGGCGGCAAAGCCTACGTGCACCTGAACAAGCCCGTGAGCGCCTTCATCGCCGACCACGCCGTGCCGGCGCCCGACGGCGTGCAGCTCATGGTCATGGGCGAGGTGCTGAAGGCCAGCGTCGGCTGCCGCTGCTCGTCCCACGCCGTGGCCCGCGGCGTCACGGGCCACCTCGTCGCCGAGGCCGACGCCGTGATCCTGGATATGGAGGCGGGCCTCGAGCACCTGGGGCGCGGCACGACCGAGCACGTGGACATGCTGCTGATCGTCGCCGACCCCTATTACCGCGCGCTGGAGACCGCCTCGCGCATCCATAAGCTGGCGGGCGAGCTCGGCATCCCGCAGCTCGCCGTGGTCGCCAACCGGGTGCGCACGCCCGCCGAGGCGGAGGCCGTGGCCTCCTACTGCCGCAACCACCAGCTCGAGCTGCTCGCCGTCGTGCCCTACGACGAGACGATCCTGGACGCCGAGATGGCCGGCGCGGCGCCCCTCGACCACGTCCCCGCAAGTCCCGCCGTCCACGCCGTCGCCGGGCTCGCCGCGATCCTCCGCTCCCGCCTCGGGTAGGATCGTCCGGCAGAGAGAGTTGTCCATTTGTACCACCAAGGGCGCGAAGGCCACGAAGTGCTAGCGAACCTGGGCCGTTACAAGCCTTGCTAAGCCCCTCGCTCAGCTCTGGCGTGCCGCTCCGGCGCCGGGCGTGCTCGAACCCTTCGCGTTCTTCGTGGCCTTCGTGGTGAAAACAGACAGGCGTTTCGGTCGGTAGACACGAGGGTAGGGGCTGGCCGAAGCTTTCTTTTGGGCGCGATATGAGTGCGCTCATAGAGGAGGAGGACCCCATGACTGTAACTGACGAGCGCGCGGATCTTGAGCGCGCCGCCGCATTCCACGGGCACCTCTGCGCCGGGGTCGCCCTCGGCGTCCGGGCGGCGCACCTGGCGCTGCGCGAGCTCGGCCCGAACGAGGCGGGGAACAGGCTCTACGCCGTCGTCGAGACGGCCATGTGCGCGGTGGACGGCATCCAGGTCGTGACCGGCTGCACCCTCGGGCGCGGCACCCTGGTCCACCTCGACCACGGCAAGAACATCTTCACCTTCGCGCGCCGCGCCGACGGGCGGGCGCTGCGCCTGGCCGCCCGGCGCGAGGGCTGGCCGCGCGACACCGAGGAGCGCAAGGCGCTCCAGGGGCGGCTCGAGACGGGCGGGGCGACGCCCGAGGAGCACGCCCGCTACTGGGCGCTGATGGAGGAGCGCGCCCTGGCCCTGATGGACGTGCCCGAGGAGCGGCTGTTCGAGGTGCGCGAGGTGGAGGCGCCGCCGCTGGCGGGCCCCCGCCCGATGGGCCAGGCCCGCTGTGACTCTTGCGGCGAGACCGTGCTCGCCAGCCACCTGCGGCGGGTCGGCGAGCGCGGGCTGTGCGCGCCGTGCGCGGCCCGGGCGGAGGGCGCATGAGCGGCGCGCCGGAGCTGGAGTACCGCCGCCAGGTCCTCGACATGATGCGGGGCTACCGCCAGGCCCACGTGCTGATCAGCTGCGCGGAGCTCGGCGTCTTCGCGGCGCTGCACGCGGGCCCCGCACCGGCCAACGCCCTCGCCGAGCAGCTCGGCGTCGAGCCCGCGGCCCTGCCGCGGCTGCTCAACGCCGCCGTCGCCCTGGGCCTGCTGGAGCTGCGCGGCGCCCACTACGCCAACAGCCCGCTCGCCGATGCCTGCCTGGCCGCCGAGGGGCCGTACCACCTGGGCCACCTGGTGCGCCGCGAGGGCGCCTTCTACCGCCGCTGGTCCAACCTCACCGAGGCGGTGCGCACGGGCCGGCGCCCCGAGGAGAACCGGCGCGACGAGGGGCAGCGCGACTGGGTGCGCGACTTCGAGCTGGCCCTCTATGACGCCGCGCGCACCGCGGCGCCCGCTGTAGCCGAGGCGCTGGGCGCCGCCCTGCCCGCCGACGGGCGACCCCTGCGCGCGATCGACATCGGCGGGGGACACGGGGCCTACAGCAACCCCCCCCCCCCCCCCTCCCCCCGGCTCACCCCCGAGGGCTTCGAGCTCCCCGCGGGCGCGCCCCTGGCCC
>DAOLDO010000045.1:0-15429 GCA_035327325.1 Chloroflexaceae bacterium
GCTGGCGCTGGCCGCCCGAGAGGGTCACGCCGCGCTCGCCCACCACGGTGTCGTACCCGTCGGGGAAGCCGGCAATGAAGTCGTGGGCCTGGGCGGCGCGAGCGGCCGTCTCGATCTGCTCGCGGGTGGCGCCGGGGGCGCCGAAGGCGATGTTCTCGCCGATGCTGCGCGAGAACAGGAAGATGTCCTGCTCGATCTTGCCGATCTGCGAGCGCAGGGCGTCCAGGCTCCAGTCGCGCACGTCCACCCCGTCAATCAGCACCCGGCCGGCGCTGACATCGTAGGTGCGGTTGACCAGCTGGGTCAGGGCGCTCTTGCCGCTGCCGGTCTGGCCGACGATGGCGACGGTCTGGCCGGCGGCGATGCGGAACGAGATGTCGCGCAGGACCACGGCCTGCTGGCTCGGCGTGCCGTCGCCGCGGTCCTCGCCCTGGTAGGCGAAGCCGACGCCCTCGAAGGCGAGCTCGCCGCGCATCGGCGCGCCGTGGCCGGCGGCGTTCTCGTCCAGGTCGGTCTCGGCCTGGATGATCTTGAGGATGCGGCGGGCGCTGGCCATGCCGGCCTGGGCCACCGAGAAGGCGAAGATCGAGATGAAGGTCGGGAAGCGCAGGATATTCACCAGGCCCATCACCGTGATCACCGCGCCGAGGTCAATGCTGCCCTGCCGGTAGAGCCACATGGCGTGCAGGAAGGTCAGGCCGAAGGCGGCCCCGAAGATCAGCAGGGGCAGGTAGCGGGCCTCGATGAAGCCCTGGCGCACGAACAGGTCGCGGAACATGCGCGCGTTGCGCCGAAACTTGGTCTGCTCGAAGATCTCGCGGGCGCTGGCCTTGACCACCTCGATCCCGGAGAGGGTCTCCTCGAGGCCGGCGTTCATGGTGCCGAACTGCTCGCGCTGGCCGTCAATCACCGGCTGGAGGCGGCGCAGGTAGGCCCGGCCTGTGACCAGGAAGGCGGCCACGAAGCAGAGGGGGACGATGGCCAGCTCGAGGCGGGTCGCGGCGATAAAGGTGATCGGCACGATGATGCCCATGACCGTCTCGGCGATCAAGCTGGCGCCCGGCACGATCAGGCTGCTGAGCTGTTGGGTGTCGTCGGTGGCCCTGGCCATGATGTCGCCGGCCCGCTGGCGGTCGTGGAAGGCCTTGCTCTTGCCGAGCAGGCTGGCGTACAGCTCCTGGCGGGCGTCGGCCTCGAAGCGGGCGGCCAGGTTCTCGGCGGCGAAGTAGCCGAACAGCATCGAAAGGCCGTCGGCGAAGAGCAGGGCCAGGATGCCCAGGGCGATCGCCAGCAGGGCCCCCTCGCCCGTCGGGGTGATGATCTCCTCGGCGGCGCGGCCGATCAGCACCTGCGCGCCCGAGTAGACCAGCCAGGCGCTCAGGAACAGGGCCAGGGCCGCCAGGGCGAAGTACCAGTAGCGCCGGACGTGCGAGAGCACCCAGCGCATGGGGGTGCGCTGGTCGTAGGTGTAGGCGTGCTCGATCGTAAACTCGCTGCGCAGAGCCAAGGGGCCCTCCTTAACAGACTACTCCGCTCCGGTTCCCTGGCGTACGCGGGCCTGGGCAAAAAAAACTGCGGGCGCGCGACGCGTCCGCAGCGAAGAGGGCTGAGCCCGCCGCTCACACGAGCGGCCCGCCGCGGGGCGCGTGCGGCCGGCCCCCTGCGAACAGGGGCCCGCGCAGCAGCCGCAGCCTCCCAGATGCCATACACCCCTCTGTCACCGAATCCATGCTCTATGCTCCTGCCAGGGTAACACGGGGGGCCAGTGGGGGCATCGGTCGTTAGGCCGAGGTTAAGGCCGGCCTTCCGGCCAACCCATGCTATCATAGATCGGCCGCGCGCCGGCGTGGCCCGGTGGGAGGGATCCGTCGCAGTCGCAGGTGGCGCGCGGGCCTTCCAGCGCCTCGCCCTGCCCGTCCGCGAGGTGGCCCCGCCGCCAACGCTCGAGCCGCCGCGCCGCTTATCGGACGACCATGCCAGGGCCCCGGATCGCCGAGGCACGCGCTCTACGTGGGGCAGCGCCCGCCCGCAGATCCTGCTCCCGGGCGAGGGGTCCCTGACGGCCACGGAATGGCGCCCCGGGCGCCGTTGTTCCATAGCATGAGCGCTACACCACAACTCGTCGTCGTCGGCGCCGGCCTCGCGGGCCTGGCGGCGGCCCGCCGCCTGCGCGCCGCGGGCGCCCGGGTTACCGTGCTCGAGCGCGAGCCCGTCGTCGGCGGTCGGGCCCGCACCGCCGAGGTCGAGGGCTGCCGCCTCGAGCTGGGCGCCGAGTTCCTGGCCAGCTTCTACTCCCGCACCCTCGCCCTGGTCCGCGAGCTGGGCCTGGCGGGCGATCTGCGGCGCATCCCGCGCAGCGCGGCCACCCTGCGCGACGGGCGCCTGCACCCCCTCTGGCCCAGCCCGCGCGTGGCCTTCACGCACCTGGTCGGCTCGCGCCAGAAGCTGGCCCTCTCCTACCTGGTCGGCTCGCTGCTGCGCCACAGCCCCGAGCTCGACCTCCACGCCTTCGAGCGGGCCCACGCCGTGGACGACGCCTCGATCAGCGACTACGCCCGCGCCCATCTCTCCGAGGAGCTGCTCGAATACGTGCTGCAGCCGCCCCTCTCGGGGATCTTTTACTGGACGCCCGAGCGCACCTCGCGGGCCCTGCTGCTGCTCGTCCTGCGCGCGGGGCTGAGCCGGCTCACCGGCATGCAGCTCTTCACCCTGCGCGAGGGGCTGGGCCAGCTGCCCCGCGCCCTGGCCGCCGGCCTGGATGTGCGCCTCGCCGCAGAGGCCGTGGCGATCACGCCGCGCCCGGGCGGCGGCTACGCGGTGCGCGCCCGGATCACGGGCGACGAGCTGCGCCTCGAGGCCGACGGGGTGGTGATGGCGACCACGGCCACGGCCGTGCCGCGCCTGCTGCCCTGGCTCGACCCCGGGCGGCGGGCCTTCTTCGAGGCCATCGCCTACTCGTCCACCGTGAACCTCGCCGTCGGCACCAGAGGCCGCCTGCCCCGCGGCGTCTACGGGCTGCTCTTCCCGCGGCGCGAGACGCCCTTCCTGGCCTCGGCCACGGTGCAGACGATCAAGGACCCCGGCTTCGCGCCACGGGGCCGCGACGCGATCTGCCTGCACCTGAGCGGGCCGGCCGCCGCGGCCCTGCGCGAGCACGACGACGCCACCCTCGCCCGGCTCATGCTGGCCGACCTGCGCCGGCTGGCGCCCCGCTACGACCCGGTCCCCCAGATGCTTTTCCAACGCCTCTACCGCTGCCCCGAGGCCCTGCCCCTCTTCGACGTCGGCCACTTCCGCCGCCTCGCGGCCTTCGCCCAGGGCGCGATCGAGGCCGGGCCCCTCGTCTTCGCCGGCGACTACCTCGGCGGCCCCTTCGTCGAGGGCGCCGTCGTCAGCGGCGAGGCCGCGGCGGAGCGGCTGCGGGCCCGGCTGGGCCTGTAAGCGCAGCATGCTGCGCCTCTCGTGGCCCTACCCCTCGCCGCACACACCCAGGAGCACCCTATGCCCACCCCCGACCTGAGCGACATCTTCGCCCACATTGACGGCCGCCGCGACGAGTACCTGGCGCGCCTGCTCGACTACGTGCGGCGCCCGAGCATCAGCGCCCACGGCATCGGCATCGCCGAGACCGCAGCCTACATCGCCGGCGTGCTCGAGGGCGCCGGCATGGTCGCCCGCGTCATGCCCACCGCCGGCTGGCCTATGGTCTACGCCGAGCGCTGCGAGGCTCCCGGCGCGCCCACCGTGCTGCTCTACGGCCACTACGACGTGCAGCCGCCCGAGCCCCTGGAGGCGTGGGTGACGCCGCCCTTCGAGCCCGAGGTCCGCGATGGCCGCGTCTACGGGCGCGGCGTCGGCGACAACAAGGGCCAGCACCTGGCCCAGATCCTCGCCGTCGAGGCCACCCTCGCCGCCCGCGGCCGCCTCCCCTGCAACGTCAAGCTCCTGCTCGAGGGCGAGGAGGAGGTCGGCAGCCCCCAGATCGCCGGCTTCGTGCGCGACCACCGCGAACTGCTGGGGGCCGACCTGGTGATCACGGCCGACGGCCCGGTGGACGAGAGCGGCCGTTCGCGGGTGCTCTTCGGCGTGCGCGGCGTACTCAGCTTCGAGCTGCGCGCCCGCGGGGCCGCCCGCGATCTCCACTCGGGCAACTTCGGCGGCGTGGCGCCCAACCCGCTGTGGACCCTCGTGCACCTGCTCGCCAGCATGAAGAGCCCAGACGGCGCGATCGCCATCGAGGGTTTCTACGACAGCGTCGAGCCGCCCACCGCCCTGGAGCGCGCCGCTCTCGAGCGGCTGCCGGTGGACCTGCCCGCGATCATGGCGGGCCTGGGGCTGAGCCGCCTCGACGCGCCCGAGGAGCGCGGCTACGCCGAGCGCCTGGCCCTCTGGCCAACCCTGACTATCAACGGCCTGCACGGCGGCTACGGCGGCCCCGGCTCGAAGACCGTGCTGCCCGCCGAGGCCGTAGCCAAGTGTGACATCAGGCTGGTCGCCGCCCAGACCGCCGAGGAGATCTACGCGAAGGTGCTGGCCCACGTGGCCCGCCACGCGCCCGAGGTCGAGGTGGTCTGGCAGGGCGCGATGGACCCGAGCAAGACGCCTCTCGACTCGCCCTTCGCCGCGCCCATCGTCGCCGGCATCGCCCAGGCCCAGGGCGAGGAGCCCCTGATCGTCCCGGCCATGGGCGGCAGCCTGCCCGAGTACATCTGGACCAGGACCCTCGGCGTGCCGGCCTTCGTGGTGCCCTACGCCAACGCCGACGAGGCCAACCACGCGCCCAACGAGAACCTCGAGGTCGAGCGCTTTATCGGCGGGATCAAGACCGGCGCCGCCATACTGGCCCATCTGGGCGCCTGACAAAGACAAAGGAGTGCCCGGCCGCTGTGGCCGGGCACTCCTCTGCGTTGCCGATGCGGAGCCTACTCGCTGCCCTTGACGGCCTCCTTCAGCGTGCTGCTCGCGCTGAAGCCGGGGGTCTTGGTGGCCGGGATCTGGATCTTGTCCCGGGTCTGCGGGTTCACGCCCTCGCGGGCCTGCCGCGAGCGCACCTCGAAGGTGCCGAAGCCGGTCAGGGTGACCTTGTCGCCCTTGCGCAGCTGCTCGGTGATCACGTCCAGAGCCGCGTCAACGACCGTTTTGGTCTCCTTCTGCGACACGTTGGCCTTCTCGGCGACAGCCTTGATAAAGTCGGTCTTCTGCATCGGTGCAGTCCTCCTTGTGCATATGCACTTTAGCCCTCCGGGACGCAGTATACCGCGCCTGTCAATACCCCTGGCGCATTGCAACGCCATAATCGCCAGTTCAGATTTTCCACACGGGTTTTACCGCATCAGGACGCCATGAAATTATCCGCACGCCTGTTCTTCTTTTTTACAGCAAAACTTTACACAGTAGAGCGACGGACCTCTTCAGCAGAAGATCCGCCGCTCTGACCTGTCAACTGATCCGGCTAGGGAGGGGGGGCGGCCCCTGGCGCCAGGCGCGTCACCGTGCCTCTCCCAGACCCGACCGCACTGCTACTCTACCACCGGGGCTCGTGGCTGTGAATAGGCCAGTTGGTTAATCCGGCGTTAGTACCTCTGGCGCGAGGAGACCGGACCTTGCGCCTATGCCGGTCGGCCCTCACCACCCTTCGAAGGCGTGCTCGTCGCGCAGGCGGGCCAGGCGCGCCGCCAGACCCGTGTAGCCCTCGGGCGTCAGGGCCCGCAGCTCGGCCTTCACCGTCTCGTCCACGGCGAGCCCGTCCACGAACTGGTGCAGGAGCGCGAGGGTCAGCTCGCGCCCCCTGGTCAGGGCCTTGAGGGCCTCGTAGGGCTCGGCGTAGCCCTCGCGGCGCAGGATGGTCTGCACGGCCTCGGCCAGCACCTCGGGGTGGGCGGCAAGATCGGCCCGCAGCAGCTCGCGCCGCACCGTCACCTTGGCGAGGCCCCGCAGGGCCCGCTGGTAGCCCAGCAGGCTGTAGCCAAAGGCCAGGCCCAGGTTGCGCAGCACTGTGCTGTCCGACAGGTCGCGCTGCAGCCGCGAGACGGGCAGCTTGCGGCTGAAGTGCTCCAGCAGGGCCCCCGCCAGGCCCAGGTTGCCCTCGGCGTTCTCGAAGTCGATCGGGTTGACCTTGTGGGGCATGGTCGAGGAGCCGACCTCGCCGGCCCGCGGCGCCTGGGCAAGGTAGCCGTCGCTGACGTAGCGCCAGCAGTCCTGGCACAGATCGATCAAGATGGTGTTGGCCCGCTTGAGGGCGTCGCAGAGGGCCGCCAGGCTGTCGTGGGGCTCGATCTGCGTCGTCAGCAGCACCGGCTCCAGATCGAGCGAGCGCACGAACGCCTTCGAGAACTTCATCCAGGCGACCTTCGGCAGGGCCGCGTGCTGGGCCGCGAAGGTGCCCGTGGCCCCGTTGAGCTTGCCGGTGAGCTTCACGGCGATGATGTCGGCGTTGGCCCGCCGCAGCCGCGCGAAGAAGACGTTCAGCTCCTTGCCGAAGGTAGTGGGCGTGGCCGGCTGGCCGTGGGTGCGGGCCAGCATCGGCGTGGCCGCCTCGGCGTCGGCCAGCTCGCGCAGCCGCTCGAGGATGCGGGCGAGCGCAGGCAGGATCGCCAGGTCGCGGGCCTCGCGGGTCAGCAGGCCATAGGCCAGGTTGTTCACATCCTCCGAGGTCAGGGCGAAGTGCACGGCCTCCTTCCATGGGCCGAGGCCGAGCCCGTCGAGCCGCTCGCGCAGCCAGTACTCGACCGCCTTGACGTCGTGGTTGACCTTGCGGTCCCACGCGGCGATGGCCAGGGCGTCGTCGTCGCCGAACTGCCGGTAGAGGGCCCGCAGCGCCGCCTGCTGAGCCGGGTCGAGGGGCGGCACGAAGTTGACGCTGGGGGCCCGAGAGAGGAAGATCAGATACTCGACCTCGACGCGCACCCTGTAGCGGAACAGGGCCGCCTCGCTGAAGTAGCCGGCCAGGGCCGCCACGTCGGCCCTGTAGCGCCCGTCGAGCGGGCCGATCGCGCCGAGCGCGTGCATGTCGTCGGACATGGCTCCCCTCCGTCAGCTGTTGGCCATCTGCGAGGAGGGTACCACACTTTCGGCGCCCGGCTCGCCCCCGCGCCACTGCAACCCTGGCCGCCCCGGCGCCGTCCTAGCGCCAATAGTTCGCGCACCGGCGCCCCCGGCGCGGTCCGCGGTGTGGCCCGGCCGAATCTGCCATCGAGGAGGTGCCCATGTCTTTCTCGCTCTTCGGGGATATCAAGCGTATCGTCAGGTCGCAGCGGCTCGAGGCCGAGGGCGTGACCACGATCTTCGGCGACGTCAAGCTCGACCTGACCAAGACGGCTCTTGAGCCCGGCGACCACACCCTGCGCGTGATCACGCTCTTCGGCGACGTCAAACTGCGGGTGCCCGAGCGGCTCGGCATCACGATTGACGCCGTGAACCTGTTCGGCGAGGTCGAGGTGGAGACCCAGTCCAGCGGCGAGGAGGAGAAGCCCGGCGCCAGCTGGCAGAGCGAGAACTATCATCAGGCGGGCGTGCGGGTGCGCCTGCACGTCGTGTCCCTCTTCGGCGACCTGGACGTCGTCCGCATGCCGACCGCGGACGTGTCGGCGGTCGAAGCGCCGCAGTTGGCCGTCGCCGATCTGCCGCCGCGCCCCGTAAGCTACGAGGGCGAGACCAGCAGGCTCGACCGCAGCCACGAATAGTTCGGGGCCCCCACCCCGCCCACAGACGCAGTAGGGGCGACCCCACGTGGTCGCCCCAACATGGTCGCCCCCCACGTGGTCGCCCCAACATGGTCGCCCCCCACGTGGTCGCCCCCCACGTGGTCGCCCCCACGTGGTCGCCCCCCACGTGGTCGCCCCAACATGGTCGCCCCCACGTGGTCGCCCCAACATGGTCGCCCCCACGTGGTCGCCCCCCACGTGGTCGCCCCCAGGGCCGCCCGACGCGTGCCTACACCCCCCGCCGCAGCGTGATGATCGTCGCCTCGGGTGCGCACCCCACGCGCAGCGGCAGCCCGCCGATGCCGCGGCTCACGTAGAGCTGGGCGGCGCCGACGTGGGCGTGGCCGACGGGGTAGCGCCAGCCGTGGCGAGGCAGGCAGAACGAGCCGAGCCAGGGCAGGCGCATGTGGCCGCCGTGGGTGTGCCCCGAGAGCTGCAGGGCCACCCCGCGGGCCGCCGCCTCGTCCGCAACGTCGGGGCAGTGGGCCAGCAGCGCGGTGAATGCCCCCTCGGGTGCGCCGGCCAGGGTCGCGCCGAGGTCGGGCGAGCCGTCCCACAGGTCGTCAACGCCGGCCACCACCAGGGTCGCCCCGCCGACGGCCAGGGCCTGGTGCTGGTTGATCAGCAGCTGGACGCCTAGCTTCGCCAGGGCCCGCCCAATCTCCGGCACGCCCTCCCAGTGGTCGTGGTTGCCCGGCACGGCGTAGGCGCCGAGGCGCGGGCGCGGCAGCCCAGCCAGGGCCTCTGGCAGGGCGGCGATGGCGTGTTCATAGCTCACGAAGTCGCCGGTGAGGGCCAGCAGGTCGGGCTGCTCGCGGGCCATCTGGGCCACGGCCCAGCGCGTATTGTCGGCGGCGAAGCGCATGCCAAGGTGCATGTCGCTCAGATGGCCGATGCGCAGGCCGTCCAGGCCCCGCGGCAGAGCGGCGAAGCGCAGGGTGACCCGCTCGAGGCGCGGCGAGCGCGGCTCGTGCAGCAGGGCGTAGGCCGCGCCCGCCGCGCCCGCCGCCCCGAGGCCCGCCGCCGCCGGCAGGCCCGCCGCGGCCACGCCCAGGGCCGCCAGGGCCCCGCCCGCCGCCGCCGCGCCGAGCCAGCGCCGCGAGTAGCGCACCCGTCCCGGGGACGGGTCGAAGCGGCGCCCGTCCCGCCGCACCGCGATCTTCCGCTCAACTGTCGTCATAGCGCTCCCCGCTCCTCTAGCTTCCCCCGCCGGCCACGTAAAAGCGACGCCCATGGTGCCGCGGCGCCGCGTCGCTACAGCCCAGTATACCCCCATTTAATGAACGGCCGATGAGCGAGCTCTGAGACGGCCCTTTGACGCCCCCGGCCCCCGAGCGGTACAATGGTTCTACTTCGCGCCATCCAGCCCATCTGCGCCCCGCCCCTCGGCGAAGGTTGGGACGCGGCGCGCTGCGTCCTTACGGAGAGCGCCCGCACGACGGGCCAGATCATCCGGCTAAGCTATGCCCGACTTCTCGTACACGGCCATCGCCGACCCCGCCGCTTTCGACGAGCGCCTCAGGCGCGTGCCCGAGGCCCCCGGCGTCTACCTCTGGAAGGACGCCCAGGGCAAGCTGCTCTACGTCGGCAAGAGCAAGCGCCTCCGCGACCGCATGCGCTCCTACTTCGGCGCGCCCCGCGGCCTCAGCGGCAAGACCAGGCGCCTGGTCGGCCAGATCGCCGACTTCGACATCATCATCACCCAGAGCGAGCTCGAGGCCCTGCTGCTCGAGATGAATCTGATCAAGCAGCACCGCCCGCGCTACAACATCCTGCTCAAGGACGACAAATCCTACCCCTACATCAAGGTGACGCTCAGGGACGAGTGGCCGCGCATCTTCACCACCCGCCAGGTCCTCGACGACGGCGCCCGCTACTTCGGCCCCTACGCCAGCGCCGGCTCGGTCTACAAGTCCCTCGAAGTGCTCAACAAGCTCTTCGCCTTCCGCCCGCCCTACGACTGCAAGGACGACAAGTTCAGCCGCCACCGCCGGCTGGGCAAGCCCTGCCTCTACCATCAGATGCGCCGCTGCCTCGGCCCCTGCGTGCCCGGCCTGGTGTCGCAAGAAGAGTACCGCGCCACCATCGAGGCCGTCTGCCGCTTCCTCGAGGGCCGCACCGAGCAGGTCGTCCGCGATATCCGCCGCGAGATGGAGGCGGCCAGCGAGGAGCTGAACTTCGAGCGGGCCGCCGCCCTGCGCGACCGCATCGTCGCGATCGAGAAGATCTCGGAGCGCCAGCAGGTGCTGCGCACCGTTGACGAGGACCAGGACGTGATCGCCTTCGCCCGCGAGGAGGGCAGCGCCGTGGTCCAGGTGCTCTTCGTCCGCGGCGGCAAGCTGGTCAACGCCGAGCCCTTCACCCTCCAGGGCGCCGAGGACGAGAGCGACCAGGCCCTGCTCGCCTCGTTCATCACCCAGTTCTACGACAGCGCCCCCAACGTGCCGCCCACCCTGCTGCTCGCCGACCATCTCGAGGAGCCCATGATCATCGCCTCCTGGCTCGCCCGCAAGGCCGGCCAGAAGGTCGAGCTCGCCGTCCCCCGCCGCGGCGAGAAGAAGCAGCTGGTCGAGCTGGCCGCCAACAACGCCCGCCAGAAGCTCGCCGAGCTGCGCCAGCAGTGGCTCAACAGCGAGCAGCGCGCCGTCGCCGGCCTTTCCGAGCTGCGCGACCTGCTCGAGCTGTCCGCCCTCCCGCAGCGCATCGAGGGCTACGACATCTCCAACACCCAGGGCCAGAGCTCGGTCGCCAGCATGGTCGTCTTCGAGCGCGGCGAGCCGAAGCCCTCCGCCTACAGGCGCTTCAAGATCAGGACCGTGGCCGGCGCCAACGACGTGGCCTCGATCGGCGAGGTGATCGCCCGCCGCTTCAGGCGCGCCGCCGAGGCCCTCTCCAGCGAGGAGCAGCGCGCCTCGCCCGAGACGGGCGCCGAGTCGCCCGAGCTCACCCCCGCCGACGTCGGCGAGGTCGAGAGCCCGCAGGAGCTCTCCGCCGAGGAGCGCCAGCGCACGATCGAGAAGTGGGCCGACCTGCCCGACCTGGTGCTGATTGACGGCGGCAAGGGCCAGCTCAACGCCGCGGCGACCGCCATGGCCGCCCTCGGCTTCGCCCAGATCCCCGTCGTCGGCGTCGCCAAGGGCCCCGACCGCAACCGCTTCGACCTGGTCGTCCCCGGGCGCGACGCGCCGATCGTGCTCGACCGCGCCAGCCGGGCGCTCAACCTGGTCCAGCGGATTGACGAGGAGGCGCACCGCTTCGCGATCAGCTACCACCGCAAGCTGCGCGGCAAGAGCGCCCTCAAGTCCAGCCTCGAGGAGATCCCGGGGATCGGCCCCAAACGCAAGAAGGCCCTCATCCTGGCCTTCGGCTCCCTCGACGGCATCCGACAGGCCAGCGTCGAGGAGCTCGCCGCCGTCCCCGGCATGACCCGCAAGGCCGCCGAGGAGCTCAAGGGGCTTCTATGAGCGAGATCACCCTTTCCGCGATCGAGGCCGCCGCGGCGCGCATCGCGCCCCACGTCCTGCGCACGCCCCTGCTGCCCAGCCGCGAGCTGAGCGAGCTCCTGGGCGTGCGCGTCTCGCTCAAGTACGAGCTGTTCCAGGAGACCAGCTCGTTCAAGCCCCGCGGGGCCTTCAACAAGCTCCTCGGCCTGCGCGACGAGGAGCGCGCCCGCGGCCTGATCGCGGTCAGCGGCGGCAACCACGGCAAGGCCGTCGCCTACGCCGCCCGGGCCCTGGGCCTGCGGGCGAAGATCCTGATGTTTCAGCGCACCGCCCCCTCGGCCGTGGCCGCCTGCCGGGCCTACGGCGCCGAGGTCGAGCTGCTGCCCACCCCCGCCGACGCCTTCGCCCGCGCCGCCGAGCTCGAGCGCCACGGCCTCACCTTCGTCCACCCCTTCGCCGACCCCGCGGTCGTCGCCGGCCAGGGCACCCTCGGCCTCGAGCTGGTCGAGGACGCGCCCGACGTGACCGACGTGATCGCCAGCATCGGCGGCGGCGGCATGATCGGCGGGGTCGCCGTGGCGGTCAGGGCGCGCCGGCCCGCGGCCCGCGTCTGGGGCGTCGAGACCGAGGGCGCCGACGCGATGGGCCGGGCCCTCGCCGCCGGCCGGGTCGTCCAGCTGGAGGCCGTCACCTCCCTCGCCGCCACCCTCGGCGCGCCCTCCGTCAGCCACCTCACCCTCGAGCTCGCCCAGCGCCACGTCGAGGAGGTGCTGCTCGTGCCCGACCGCGAGGCCGTGGCCGACCTGCTCTGGCTGCTCGACCGGGCCAAGGTGCTCACCGAGCCCGCCGCGGCCTGCACGCTCAGCGCCGCCCGGCGCCTGCGCGACCGCCTCGGCCCCGATAGCCATCTCGTGATCATCCTCTGCGGCGCCAGCGTCACCCTCGAGGAGGTCGCCGCCTTCCGCGCCCAGGTGGGGCTGTAGGGTCGGCCCAGCGTAGCCGCCCCTACAGCCCCGGCGTGGCCGCCCCCCGCTGCGGCCCCCACGACCCCAATCGCACGGGCGGCCCAGCGTGGCCGCCCCGCGCCAGACGTAAGGGCCGCCACGCGTAGCCGCCCACAGCAGGAGGCAGTACCAGCAATGTCGCTGATCCACTCGCACATCAAGACCGGCAGCCTCGAGTTCCGCGAGAACGCCGCCCACCACAGGGCCCTGGCCGCCGAGCTGCGCGAGCGGCTCGCCGCCGCGGCCGTCGGCGGTAGCGAGGACGCCCGCCAGAAGCACACGGCCCGCGGCAAGCTGCTCGTGCGCGAGCGCATCAACCTGCTGCTCGACGAGGGCACCGCCTTCCTCGAGCTGAGCCCCCTCGCCGCCCACGAGGTCTACGAGGACGAGGTGCCCGGCGCCGGGATCGTCACCGGCATCGGCCGGGTCAGCGGGCGCGAGGTGGTGGTCGTCGCCAACGACGCCACGGTCAAGGGCGGCACCTACTACCCGCTCACTGTCAAGAAGCACCTGCGCGCCCAGGAGGTCGCCCAGGAGAACCACCTGCCCTGCGTCTACCTGGTGGACAGCGGCGGGGCCTTCCTGCCCCTCCAGGCCGAGGTCTTCCCCGACCGCGACCACTTCGGGCGCATCTTCTACAACCAGGCCCAGATGTCGGCCCGCGGCATCCCCCAGATCGCCTGCGTCATGGGCTCCTGCACCGCCGGCGGGGCCTACGTGCCCGCCATGAGCGACGAGGTGGTGATCGTCAAGGGCAACGGCACGATCTTCCTCGGCGGCCCGCCCCTGGTCAAGGCCGCCACCGGCGAGGAGGTCAGCGCCGAGGAGCTCGGCGGCGCCGACGTGCACACCCGCCTCTCCGGCGTGGCCGACCACTTCGCCGAGGACGACCGCGAGGCCCTCGGCATCGTGCGCGACATCGTGGCTAACCTCGGCCCCCGCCGCCGCCCGCCCTGGGAGCTGCGCGCCCCCGAGCCGCCCCGCTACGACCCGGAGGAGCTCTACGGGGTCCTCCCCCGCGATAGCCGCAAGAGCTACGATATCCGCGAGCTGATCGCCCGCCTGGTGGACGGCAGCCGCCTGCATGAGTTCAAGACTCGCTACGGCACCACCCTGGTCTGCGGCTTCGCCCACATCGAGGGCGTCCCCGTCGGCATCCTCGCCAACAACGGCATCCTCTTCAGCGAGAGCGCGCTCAAGGGCGCCCACTTCATCGAGCTCTGCTGCGCCCGCGGCGTCCCCCTGCTCTTCC
The DNA here is from genome assembly GCA_035327325.1 of Chloroflexaceae bacterium. Classification (GTDB taxonomy): domain Bacteria; phylum Chloroflexota; class Chloroflexia; order Chloroflexales; family Chloroflexaceae; genus CAIWXH01. The sequence continues at coordinate 13,403 of DAOLDO010000045.1, forward strand.
TGCAGAACATCACCGGCTTCATGGTCGGCAAGCAGTACGAGAACGGCGGCATCGCCAAGGACGGCGCCAAGCTGGTCACCGCGGTGAGCTGCGCCAACGTGCCGAAGCTCACCGTGGTGGTGGGCGGCTCGTTCGGCGCCGGCAACTACGGCATGTGCGGGCGGGCCTTCCGGCCCCGCCAGCTCTGGATGTGGCCCAACGCCCGCATCAGCGTGATGGGCGGGCAGCAGGCCGCCACCGTCCTGCTCACCGTCAGGCGCGACAACCTGCTGGCCCGCGGCCGCGACATGACGGCCGAGGAGCAGGAGCGTTTCAAGGCGCCAATCCTCGAGAAGTACGAGCGCGAGGGCAGCCCCTACTACTCGACTGCCCGCCTGTGGGACGACGGCATCCTCGACCCGCTCGACACGCGCAAGGCCCTGGCCCTGGGCCTCGCCGCCGCCGCCAACGCCCCCGTCGAGCCGACGACCTTCGGCGTGTTCCGCATGTAGAAGGGCGCAGCGTGCTGCGCCTCGCCTTTGGGCGCCAGCCCTCCCAGCCTATGGCCAACCTGCGCCTGCTCACCCTGCTGATCCTCGCCGTCGCCGCGGCCCTGCGCAGCGAGATCTTCTTCTACCTGCTCTACGTGCTGGTGGGGCTGCAGCTGGCGTCCTGGGCCTGGGTCCGCCTGGCCTCCCGCTCGCTGCGCTGGTCGCGTCGGCTGCCCGCCGCCGCCTTCCCGGGCGAGCCGGTGGAGGTGACGCTCCTGGTGCGCAACGAGGGCCTGCTGCCAATCCCCTGGCTCGCCCTCCACGAGAGCCTGCCGCCGGCCCTGCGCACGCCGCCGAGCGTGCGCCACGTGCTGGCCCTGGGCGCCCGCGAGGAGCGCGCCTTCGCCTACACGCTCCAGAGCCGCCGCCGCGGCCTCTACGAGGTCGGTCCCCTGCTCCTGCGCACCGGCGACGCCCTGGGCCTCCACGAGCGCCCCCTGGCCGGCGGCGCCACCGACCAGCTCGTGGTCTACCCCCAGGTGCTGCCCCTGGCCGAGCTGGGGCTTCCCGCCGCCCTGCCCTTCGGCGCGCGCCCGGCGCCCGGCAGCCTGTTCACCGACCCGGCCCGTCCGCTCGGGGTGCGCCCCTACCAGCCCGGCGACGGGGTGCGCCGCGTAGACTGGAAGAGCACCGCCCGCGCCGGGGCCCTGCAGGTGCGCCGCCACGAGCCCGCCATCGCCCGCGAGACCCTGGTGGCCCTGGCCTTCAGCCGGGCCGAGTACCCCGGCCGCTTCCTCTTCGACGAGCTCGAGCGCGCCGTGGTCGCCGCCGCCTCGATCGCCGCCGACCTGGCCGGCCGCGGCCAGCCCGTCGGCCTCTGCACCACCGGGCACGACCCCCTCGGCCCCGGCCCGGCGGCCACCGTCATGCCGGCAGCCGGCCGCCCCCACCTGATGCTCATCCTGCGCCTGCTCGGCCGCCTCGAGGCGCCGCCCGCGGGCGACATCGCCGCCGCCCTCGACCGCGCCGCGGCGGGCGTGGGCTGGGGCAGCACCGTCGTCCTGGTCGCCGCCGGCGGCGGCCCCGCCCTCGTCGAGCGCCTGCTCCCCCTGCGCCGCCGCGGCCTCCACCTGGCCCTCGTCCTCGTCGAGGGCACCGCCGACGACATCGCCCTGGCCCACCGCCACCACATCGCCTGCTACCTGGTGGATCGGGCCGGCACGCCCACGCCCGCCTGAGCCGGCCGCGCTCCGGCTTGTAAGGGCGGCCCTACGTGGCCGCCCCCGGCCCTACGTGGCCGCCCCGCGCTTCATCCGTCTCCTGGTCTCCTGGTCTAGAAAGGAACGCCCATGCTGCGTGTCGCTGAGGAAGTCGCCACCGCCCTCGACGAGGGCCGCCCGGTCGTCGCCCTGGAGAGCACCCTGATCAGCCACGGGCTGCCCTACCCCCAGAACCTCGAGGTGGCCACCGCCCTCGAGGGCGAGGTGCGCGCCGCCGGCGCCGTGCCCGCCACTATCGGCGTGGTGGGCGGCGCGCCGACCGTCGGCCTGGCCCCCG